>JAJSZP010000001.1 GCA_030262775.1 Deltaproteobacteria bacterium
TATAATTAGAATTGCTGCCAACTCTATATGATATTTGCATTCCTGAAATGTGTGTGCTAAACTTAATTTGTTTATTCTTTGGTTAATTTGCGAAGCAATATAATAGGCTCATTTTGAATGACGGCAGAGTTTTTTATGTTTAATACTAAAAATCGCACCCGGTTGAAATTTATCGTAAGTTTGTTTTTGGTTTTGACAACCCTTATTGCGTATTGGCAATTACCCTGTCACGATTTTATACGTTTTGATGATAACTGGTTTATTGTAAAGAACTTTCATGTGCATAAGGGAATAACCTGGGAAAGTATCGCGTGGGCTTTTAGTATTACAGATTATGCTTATTGGCATCCATTAACATGGTTGTCGCACATATTGGCTTTTCAGCTTTTCGGATTAAAATCGTCGATGCATCTTTTGATCAATCTCTTCTTGCATATTGCAAATATTTTGTTGCTGTTTATTGTGCTCAAACGAATGACCGGTTCGCTTTGGAGAAGTGCCTTTGTGGCCGCCATGTTCGCCTTGCACCCTATGAATGTGGAATCGGTTGCATGGGCGTCAGAATGCAAGAATGTTTTAAGCACGTTTTTCTGGATGTTAACCATGCTGACATATGCCCGTTATGCTGAACATCCAGGTTTCTATAGATATTTGATGACACTCATCGTTTTCGCATTGGGGCTTATGGCTAAACCGATGCTTGTGACTTTACCGTTTGTCCTTTTGTTGTTTGATTATTGGCCCCTGTGTCGTTTCAAACTATTTCAATCAGGTGGTATGGGGCATGAATTTCGATGGTCACCGGTTTTACGTCTTGTTTTAGAAAAAATTCCGTTTTTGTCTCTTTCAGCGGTTTGTATTTATTTATCCTCTTTATCGGTTCAACGTCTTGAAATTGTGATATCCACGGCTTCGGTTCCAATGAAACTCAGGATCTATAATGCACTGGTTTCATATGTGAGCTATATTAAAAAGATGGCCTGGCCTCACAATCTGGCTGTCTACTACCCATATCCGGAATCTATCCCGTTTTGGAAAGTTGCCGGAGCTGCTTTGTTCCTGATATGTGTATCTATTCTTGTAGTTCGGGCTTTAAAATCCAAACCTTATCTTGCGGTTGGATGGTTTTGGTACATTGGAACACTTGTACCGGCAATTGGATTAGTACAGGCTGGCTTATGGCCGTCGATAGCGGACCGCTTTGCTTACGTGCCGCTCATAGGGCTTTTTATCGTTATTGCCTGGGGTATTCCTGATCTTGTTGCTCAATGGCGCTGCAAAAAAATTGCGCTTGCTGCAACAGCTATAGTACTTCTTTTAACGTTTACGGCAGCAACCTGGTTTCAAAACAAATATTGGCAAAACAGTGTAACACTTTTTTCCCATAACGTAAACGTGACTCAAAATAACAGAGTAGCGCATAACGTATTAGGAAATGCTTTGCAGCAGCAAGGAAAACTCAATGAAGCAATTTCTCATTATGCCGAGGCGTTGAAAATAGATCCCAACTATGCCGAAGCTCACAACAACTTAGGTTACACCTTAACTCGTCAGAAACATTATAAAGAGGCCATTTATCATTATCATGAAGCTTTGCGAATAAACCCGACACATACAAACGCTTATAACAACCTGGGAACTGCCTTGCTTCATCAAGGAAATGAGGAAGAGGCCATTTATTATTATTATGAAGCCCTGAAAAGCAATCCAAAGTATGCGGGAGCTTATTATAATTTAGGAAAAATATTATTGAATCGGGGAAAAACTGAAAAAGCAATTAATTTCTACAGAAAAGCTTTAAAGTTTGAACCTGAAATGACTCAAGCTCTATATAACCTGTCATGGATATTGGCCAGTTATGAAGATAAGAAATATCGAAATGGCGAGGAAGCTGTAAGGCTGGCTGAAAAGCTTTGTAAAATCACCCGGTATCGTCAGCCACTAGCGCTTGATGCGCTTGCGGCAGCTTATGCAGAGGCAGGAAGGTTTACAGAGGCGATTTTAACAGCTCAGAAAGGGCTTGAACTGGCCCTGTGGATGGGCCCAAAAGAGCTGGCTCTGGGTTTGGAAAACAGGCTGAAGTTATATCATGCAAAACGACCTTATCGGCAGAACTCGCATAAATAATTGGAGTTTGCAGATCTAACGGCAATGGAAAAACATGAACAATATTGATAAACATAGAACAGTTAATATTCGTTATAATGTTTTGATCTGTCTATTTCTCGTCATAGCCACACTGGCCGCCTATTGGCAGGTGAGAAATCATAATTTTCTTAGTTTTGATGACCATGCTTATGTTCTGCATAACCAGCATGTGAACAAAGGTTTGAGTTTAGAGAGCATTTCCTGGGCTTTCAGCTTTACAGACATTGCATACTGGCATCCTCTGTCATGGCTTTCTCACATGCTGGATTGCCAGCTCTATGGATTAAATCCTTCCATGCATCATATAACCGGCCTGATTATTCATATAATAAACTGTCTTCTGTTATTTCTATTGTTTAAGGGAATGACCGGCGCTGTCTGGAAAAGCGCCTTTATTGCCGCGCTGTTCGCATTGCACCCAATCAATGTAGAATCGGTTGCCTGGGTAGCTGAACGGAAGAATGTCCTTAGTACTTTGTTCTGGATGCTCACCCTGTTGACCTATTATTATTACTCTTTACAACCTGGTTTCTATAGATACTTTTTGACACTTTTTTGTTTTTTTCTGGGCCTTATAGCTAAACCAATGCTTGTAACTCTGCCGTTTGTTCTTCTTTTGTTTGACTACTGGCCTCTTGAACGTCTCCGGTACAGCTCGACAATAAAAGCAGGCAGATATAAAAAAGCGTCTTTACTTCATCTGATTCTGGAAAAAATTCCTTTTTTCTTGCTTGCCGGCGCTTCGATATATATCTCATCTTTATCGGTTCAACATCATGCAATAGTAGTATCCACGGAATCTGTTTCAATGAAGCTCCGGGTTGCAAACGCTCTGGTATCATATGTAAAATATATTGGAAAGATGATCTGGCCAAAAGATCTGGCGGTTTTTTATCCATTCCCTGATACGTTGCCTGTCTGGCAAATATCGGGAGCTGCTTTGTTCCTGATATGTGTATCTGTTCTTGTATTTCGGGCTTTAAAATCCAAACCTTATCTTGCGGTCGGATGGTTTTGGTACATTGGAACACTTGTGCCGGCAATTGGATTAATACAGGCGGGCTTATGGCCGTCAATAGCGGACCGCTTTGCTTACGTGCCGCTCATAGGGCTTTTTATCGTTATTGCCTGGGGTATTCCTGATCTTGTTGCTCAATGGCGCTGTAAAAAAATTGCGCTTGCTGCAACAGCCATACTGGTTCTCTTAATCTTTACAGCAGCATCTCGCTCGCAAAACAGGTATTGGGCAAACAACATTGCCCTTTTTAAACATTCCCTTGATGTGACAAACGATAATGAGGTTGCCCACCAGAAGTTGGGTGAAGCGCTGGCGGCTCATGATAAAACTGATGAAGCTGTCATGCACTATTACGAGGCATTGCGGATAAAACCTGATCTTGTTGCAGCGCATCTAAATCTGGGCCTTGCTTTAAGAAAAAAGGGCAAAATTAATGAGGCTGTAGAACATTTTTCCATGGCGTTACTGGCGAAATCTGATTGTGCTGAAGCTTATTATGAGCTTGGCGTTACACTTGAAAAACAGGGCAATTTTGATGCGGCTGTCAGGAATTATTCTGAAGCTCTGAGGATAAAGCCGGAATTTGCCAGGGGACATAACAACCTGGGAATCGTCCTGGCTCGTCAGAAAAAAGATAAAGAAGCCATTTTTCACCTTTGTGAGGCTATTCGGATCGACCCGGATTATGCCGACGCATACGGCAATCTGGGGATAATTTATGCCAATCAGAAAAATATTGGAAAAGCGATACTTCATTATAAGAAAGCATTACACTTCAACCCGAATATGACACAGGCCCTCTATAATCTTTCATGGATATTGGCAAGTTGTGAAGATGAGAAATTTCGAAACGGGGAGGAAGCTGTCAAGCTGGCTGGAAAACTTTGTAAAATAACCCGATATAATCAGCCGTCGGCATTGAATATTTTTGCCGCAGCTTATGCTGAAACAGGAAAGTTTGACAAAGCTGTAACAACAGCAAAAAAAGCTCTGGATCTGGCTTTAAAACAAGGCCCCAACGAACTGGTTTTAGAGTTAAAAAAAAGATTGCGGTTATATCAGGAAAAACGTTCTTATCGTCAAACACAGCCTGAAGAAGGTAACGGCTGATAATGTAAAAATACGCGGCTTGCGGTTGTATGCGCGGATTTATGCAGCCGTCCGGCTGGGGAGATTGTTATTGCATGCTCGAAACGCACTGGAATAATAAGATTGCAACATCTCTGTTATGCATTGCTATTTCAGGATTTATGATTGTTGAGATCCTGCTTAATTTGACTCCTCCCATATCCCGTGATGCCCTGATTCATCATCTTGCTATTCCCGGGCTTTGGCTCGCGCATGGAGGATTTTACGAAATCCCCTGGGCAGATTTTTCATATTACCCTATGAACATTGATCTGCTTTATCTCATACCTCTCTATTTCAATAATGATATTGTCCCTAAATTTATACATTTTGCATTTGGTTGCGGCACAGGGCTGCTGATATATTGTTATCTAAAGAACAGGCTAAGCAAAAACTGGGGGCTTCTGGGTTTTCTGGTTTTCTGCACCACGCCCGCTGTTGCCCGCCTTTCAACAACAGCCTATATAGACCTTGGAATGGTCTTTTTTGCAACAGCAAGCATCCTTGCATTTGTCAGATGGCGTGATGGGAATTACAAACATACAAAATGGCTCGCCCTGTCTGCCGTCTGCATGGGGCTGGCAGCAGGATCCAAGTATAATGCCCTGATTGCATGGCTTTTTTTGAACCTGGTGATGGTTTTCTATTATTCAAGGGATACAGGAAAAGGACTGCCGGCGCTGGGATATGGCGTCACATTCTTTGCCCTTGCCCTTGTTGTTGTCTCTCCCTGGTTTATTAAAAACTATATTCAGACAGGAAACCCCATTTACCCTCTCTTTGACCAGTTTTTCAGATTTCTTCATCATGCAGGTGAAAAAAGTGCAAGTATAGCCCAAATAGGAGAAAGCAGATGGACATCCAATATCTTCCAGAGAAGAGGGGTTGTGTTCGGCGAAAGTTTTCTGGAAACGCTTTTTATTCCAATTCGAATGTTTTTTCAGGGAAAGGATGCTTCTAATCAGTATTTTGACGGCGTCCTGAACCCGATTCTAATAATTATGGTTCCTTTTGCTTTTCTGACAAAAAATTTAAACCGCGACAAGGTGTTTTTCCTGCTCTTTTCGGTCTTTTTTCTTTTCATGGCTTACTTTCTCACGGTCATACGCATAAGATACATCCTGACGGTAGTTCCGTTTCTGGCCATTTTGAGTGTCATTGGAATAAAAAATATTGTAGAATGGACAAGCAAAAAACCCAGCCAGGTTCGCCGCGCGGGTTTGATAGGCATATTTGCTGTTACGATAATATTTATCGCTTTTAATTTCCTGTATCTAAAGAATTATTTTAAGGAGATAGGGCCTGTAAAATACATCCTTAATCAGGAAACAAAAGACGAATTTTTAAGCCGTCACATAGGAAGCTATCCTGCAATGCAGTATATCAACGAAAATCTTCCGGATAATGTCAGAATTTTCCTGATGTTTCTCGGCAGACGCGGCTACTATATAGACAGGCCATATTATCATGAAATATCATTTGGCATGAACACCATAAACAACATGGTTAAAGCTTCCGCAGATAAACAGGATTTCCGGGCATATCTGCAATCCCTGGATTGCACCCATATTCTGATGCGAACCAATCTTGTTAATAAGTATTTGCATGACAATTTTCCTGAAAAGACAATTATCCGCTTTTTGGATATTATGAAAGAATACTGGACGCCTGTTTATGAATCAAAGGGGTATGCGGTATGGGAGAGGGCTTGAAAGTCTATACAAGTCAAGTGGAATAATCTTGAGAGATAAAAACCGGAAGGGGGATGGCTATTTCTCTGGCAGTGTATTTGGGAAGGGGCCTGTGATAGAATTCACGGATAAGTGATTTTATGATTTCTTTATGTCAAGGACAAATCTAATTATGGAATAATTTTTGCGAATCAAAAGAAATGGAATACCACGAAGCGCACGAAGAAATAAGAAAATAACAAGATCTGCTTCGCGTTCTTCGTGTGCTTCGTGGTGAATAACAGGCTATAATTAGAATTGCTGAACTATATTATTAACTGTGGCATTTAGTTCAATATTGGTATATGTAGCGGCTGGTTGCAAAAATAAAACCTGAAATCCAAGAAAAGGCTACGGAAATAAATATGACAAAAGTCTCAGTGATCATCCCTGCTTACAATGAAGCTCAAAGCATTGGGCATGTTGTAAAAAAAATCAAAGCATTCAATCCTGATTTTGAGATTATTGTGATTGACGACGGCTCAACAGATGATACAGCCGCTGCAGCCAGAGACACAGGCGCCACTGTATACAGCCACCCCTATAATATCGGCAACGGCGCTGCCATTAAAAGCGGGATAAGAATTGCCTCTGGTGATATTTTGGTATTCATGGACGGAGATGGTCAGCATGAGCCTGAAGATATAGCAAAGCTATTAGAATACCTGCCTGAATTTGACATGGTTGTTGGCGCGAGACCAAAAGGGCATCAGGCATCTTTGGGACGTGCCGTGGGCAACAAAATTTACAACTGGCTGGCATCATATGTAGCAAAGTTCCCTATTCAGGACCTTACTTCCGGGTTCAGGGCCGTCAAATCTGAAGTAGCCCATAACTTCCTGTACTTGCTTCCCAATACCTATTCATATCCCACAACTTTAACGCTAAGTATTTTGAGAAACGGAAGAACGGTAAAGTATGTTCCTATCAAAGTAAAAACGCGCAAATCCGGGAAAAGCGGCATAAGCATGTTCAAAGACGGCATCCGTTTTTTTATGATCATCATAAAAATCTGCACACTCTATTCCCCTTTCAGAATATTTCTTCCAGTAAGTTTTTTAATCTTTTTTACTGGCTTGACTTATTACCTTTATACTTTTTTTGTCTGGGGACGCTTTACCAACATGAGCGCTCTTTTGTTTACCACCTCAATTATCATATTTATGATGGGGCTTGTGTCGGAACAAATTTGTCAGATGAGATTTGAAAAAAGCGAAGGGAAGAGGTGAAATGTCGTAAATGATGTATCCTGAAGTAAATTTGTTTGGGTAAGGCTAAAGCCTTGTCCTGCGACATCCAAAAAAATCTGTCGCCTCGCAACAGCATAAAATGGCCTTAATAAAATCGTCGCCTATTCTCTTAAAGGAAAATATGCCTTCTCCTGTCTGCCATGCTCCTTCCGCTATTTTCTTTCTAATGTCCGGCTTCAATTTCAGATATCGAATGGACTCGGCAAGAACTTTCGGGTTACCGGAAGGAATCAGATATGCGTTCTTACCATGGGAAAATGCCTCCCTGATGGCCGGTGTATCAGCCGTTATGAAGGGAACTCCTGCAGCGCAGATATCATAAATCTTGGACGGAATAACCCTTGCTGTCTTTGGCGTGATCCCAAATATACCCAGGGATAAATCAAATGATCGGATAAATTCGCCAAGATGTTCTGTTGGAATCCAGTCTTGAAATGTTACATTGGAAAGTCCCCACTTTCGAGCCATACTTTCCATCTTTTCCCGAAGCTGCCCCGAACCCACCAGAAAAAAATGTATATCCTGATTGCCTGTCAGATATTGGGCAGTCTTTAGTATTATATCAACACCATGAAGGGGAATATAAGTTCCAACATAAAGAACCTTGAAAATCCCACCGGAGATAACCTGGGGCGAATCAAATTTTTGATCAATGGTAGCCCCGACAAATATCCTGGATACCTTTTTAGGAGACAATCCATACTCCTCTATCAAATACCGGCAGTGTTCTTCCGTATCAATCAGGCATAAATCAGCATATCGACAGCATGATCTTTCAAATCGACGCAACAATCGTGCAGACAGACCGCCCGATTTCAACAGCTCCCGATCCCCGATCAACATCTCATAAAGAGGAATAAAGACATCATAGACAACGACAGCTCGCCTCTGGAAAAAAAAGCGCAGAAACCATGCCAGATGTATGTGAAAATAACCGGGATGCCCGACGATCACGGCATCCACACGTGGAGACCACATAAACTTCCACGTCAAAGCTGTAAAGCTGGCGATCAAGCCAAGAAAAAAACGTGCGAATTCCAAAGGATTTTTGACTATATTCATTCTCCTCTGGAATGAACCGGCAAGTTCAAAATGGGCTTCGATTACATCCACACCATTTAGGCGCATACCGCGAATCAGGTTCTTGTTTCGCGGATACTCAAGCCCTTTTGAATAGATGCCGAAATAAAGAATTTTCAATGGAACAGATCTGATTTTTTCATATACTGACATAGCAGTTCTCGCGTAAATACTGGCTCAAGCTAAACAGATACAGACAAGTATTATGTAAAAATCTTGTCAACAACTAAAGCGTTCTTTTTAATGCCTCTAAAAAAAGTTTCTCTGTTGCCTTTCCCATGGCATCAACGGTAAAACGTTTTGCAGCAGCTTGTCCCCATTTGCGTAAACGGCAAGCGGTATTCGGGCTGGATGTAATCTTTTTGATAGCCATTGCAAGACCTTTTTCCTCTCCGGGATCAACAAAAAGCGCTTCTTTGCCATCAACGAAAACTTCCTTTGCTCCTCCCATTGATGTAGCTATAACCGGTGTTCCGGCCCTCATAGCCTCCAAGTAAACCAGTCCAAAACCTTCTGTGAAAGATGGAAGGGCGAAAACATCTGCGCCGATCATCATACCACGCACATAATCATTCGGTTGCAAACCATGAAACTCCACTGCCTCAGCAATGCCGAGTTCGCGAGCCTGCGTCATAAGGCAGGACTGATTACGATCTTTGCCCACAACATGCACCCGAAGATCAGGAAACCGCGGCAGCAACTGAGCAGTAGCCTTTAATAGGACCGGAAGACCCTTGCGCTGAAAATTACTGCCTACAAAAAGTATTGATGGTGAGCCAGTCAGCGGGATTGGAAAAACTGGCGGCTGATCAGGAAGGCCAATGTAGATCAAACATACCTTTTTGGGGTCTATGCGATAATTATTAATCACTTTGCGACCAACATGCTTACTATTGACGACAACTGCATTCATACGACAGTAAGTATATTTTTCCACTACACGAAGCAGCCAATAGTACCCACCACGCAGATACCGATCCGCAAAAATATTACGGGAAAAATTCACATCCAGCCAGTCCTGAGCATAAGAATCGTTGATCATCCCTGTAACAGGAATTGGAGAATTACGAACGCACCATGCCTCCCTGGCATCAGAAAAATGAGCGATATCATATTCCATTGCTTCGTTAGATAGAATCTTAGCGAACGAGACGCCTAAGCTCAACCATCCGCCAGGAGTTGGATCAAACCTGGAATGTGACGCTATATGAATTCTCAAATCAGGCATTTCAATGCTCTCACCCTCAGGAACCACAACAGTAATCTGGTGTCCAAGCTCCATCAAACCAGTAATCAGGCCATGAGCATAGGTTCCAACTCCGCTGCGAAAAGCAGCGAGTTGCTGGGTAAAGAGAAGGATACGCATCAGTTCCCCCTGATAACGCCCCCATGAAACAGGCTAAGTATGCCGTATATCATTATTGTTGCTGCCTTCATTTTTGACATCCTTCAAATTAGAACAAGCTTGTCGATCCTGTATCGGCCTGCTTGTAGAGGTTTTATTTCCGTACAAGTTGCCGCCAATATTCTCGAAAAAATCCTCGGACATGCACGGCTAACCATACCCAGGACAAGTTGTGGAATCCATTTTTCCGCCGGGCTCGTCCCATTTCCCTATGAGCAAAAAGAAATTTAAAGTCAGAAATCCCACCTGCCTGCCACCCTGCAACTATAAGGTCTCGCACATAAAGAGCCTCCCCATTCTTCAGCTCTCGTAATAAAAGATCATAATCTCCAGCAATCTGGAAAGTTTCATCGAATAAGCCATGTTTTTCGAAAAGGCTACGGTGATGCATAAGCCCTGTGTGCGGTAAAGGCATCCCATGCGGCATTAGCCACCGTATCTTCTTCCATGGCTTGCCTATCAATTTAAGAATGCGTCCATTCCTGTCCACCCTGGCGGCTTGTCCATATACAACTTTTATTCCAGAATCCACTGCTTTTACTAACTGTGGAGACAAATCAGTTAACACATTTTTGCTCCAAAAATAGTCATCTGCCCCTAAAAAACAGATCCAATCTCCGCGAGAGTGCTCCAATGCTTTGTTCCATGCATGATAAATTCCACGATCCGGCTTAGATTCCCAGTAGACAATCTTATCGTTGTTATCCTTTAGAATTTCAACACTACCATCTGTAGACCCGCCATCTATTATTATCAATTCCTTGTAGGGATAAGGCTGATTATTAACGCTTTCAATGCATCGTTCTAAAGACTCTTTGCTGTTAAGTACCGCTACTATGATAGTAATTAATGGATTGTTTTTTGTTGTCTTGGAATCTTTGCTCACTACAATTAACCCTTCTTGAGCGATTCAATAGGTTGTTTTGCTTGATTAGGTCTTACCGCTGCCAAAACTCCAAATCCCTAAAATCATCAAATCCCGATTTTCCCAATTCCCCATTCAAGGACTTCCCTGTACAATTCAGCATACTGCCTTGCTATTGTTTCAATGTCAAAACAGGCCACCGCCTTTTCCCTTGCCTTTACACAAAGCTCTTTATAATGTTTTTCATTGGATAATACCCAGTTGATGCTGTTGCTTGATCAATGGTTGGAGTGCGGCAAATACTTTTTCAACTGAAATTTTTTCAATGCAAGGGGCCGGCTCATTATCTTTTATAAAATATCGGCATCGCCAATTACAGTTAAAGCAGTCCATTCGATGAATAATCGGAACGGGTAACAGCTTATCCGACATGCCCTCTATATCATAAGGCATAAATCGACCATAATGACCGCCACCCAAAATACAAAAAGCGGGCGTGGAAACAGCCGAAGCAATATGAACAGCACTTGTGTCATTGCCCAATAAAAATTGAGCGTCTTTAATAATTGCTACCAGTTCAGCCAAACTTGTTTCACCAACCATATTTACAACCGAAATATCCATGATGGCAATTAAAGCCTCGCCCAATTGCCTTTCAGTTGCTCCTCCGCAAATAACTGCCGACATACCTGTTTCATGAAACACCAACGAGCTAAGCTCAGAAAACTTTTCAATAGGCCACTGTTTTCCTGTCCATGATGCCCCTGGAAATAACACAAAATAAGGTGAATTATTTGCAACAGGGTTATTTATGCCTTGTGCAACAGGCATAATATCAGTCAAGCTAGGTTGGAATATATAAGATAACCCCCTTACAAATTCGGCATTGCGTCTGAGCTCCATAAGGGGTTTTGGATTAGCTGGTATCAATTGAGTGTAAAATCGGTTACTAATCTTTTTTTCTATTGGTCGAATATTACTGCAATCACCTACAGACCCAATTTTTTTTCGTGCCCCACTGATCTGGACGATTGCATCGCCATATAGAAACTCTCTAGAATAAGTGGGCTGTATAACTATATCAAAGCCAGCCTTGCGAAATTTTTTAAGCAGTCTCACTCGGTATGGCAGATTTCGATAAAATTTCCGTCTGTTTAACTCCCACACTTCATCCCAATAGGAAAATTTTTTGGCTATGTCAGTCCATACCTGGTTTCCTAACAAAACAATTTTTTTATCGGGATAGATTTTTCTGAAATGCTGGGCAGAATCAAGCCAGAGAATGAAATCGCCAATGGCATCAAGGCGGATAATTAATATTTTATTTTCAGCTTGTTGTGAATGATAGATAGCTACAATTAAATAATCAAAAAAGTATAAACAAATAGTATAAATCAGCGTTAATATCTTAAAAGCTATTAAATAAATTTTCATTTATAGGACACTTAATGCTTTTTGGTAGTCGTTATATGCTTTCTTTTTAATCCCATTAAACTTTTGTGAATAATTATCACCCCCGTTTTTTAAATATTCATATTGTTCTAAAAGCCAATCCAAATCTGCATTATTAACAAAAACATGCTGCAATCCAATTTCCTCTGACATTTTAACCCGTGAGTCGTTCCCAATTAGCACAGCAGGCCGACCAAATGAAGCGATCAAAAATGCACCATGTACCCTATTCATTATTCCAAATTTTGCTTTAGCATAAAGTCTAATATAATCTTTATAATCATTTGAAATAAAAATATTTGCATTAGAATCAATTTTTTTTGCATTACTTACTTCGTTTTGATTATGACAAACAAATACACATTTTTCAATTTTAGATATTTTTTTATAAAACATCTTAAAATCATTTTCCCATTTTTTAAATTCAATCTTTTGCCCAAAAACATAATGAGCACCTCCGCTCATATAGTTCAAAGCCACATATTCAGGATTTTCTGGTTCGATATCAAAGGATTCACGGGCAAAAATTGAGGAGCAAGGAATAATCGGAGTATCAAAGCCCATATTATTTAAAATTTTTTTTGCAAGTTTATCTCTTACGGTGGTTACTGTGATTAAATTTTGCAACTCTTTAATATAATCTTGGCAAGACTTGCAACTATCGAATTCAGATCCATCACTATCATATCTTTGGCAAGTCCCAGCTGCCAAATTTAAAAATGACGCTTTTAATGCTGTTTTCAAATAACGTCTTTTGATTAATGGCTTAAACCATTCGTTACTATAGCAATGCGGCCCATTTGTTTCTGGATGACACCAATAGACAGGAGCACCACTTTGCACCAATATGTCAGCTTCTAAAACCCTATCCTTAGTTAGGGATAGCGGGAGAACCCGATCAACATATTTCGAAAATCTATAATTCCGAAACCATTCGAAGCCATGACGTGTGGTAATCGGAGAATGCTTATGGATAAGCTCAAAGTTAAGTGCAGTGTTTTTAAATTTTTGCTTAAAAAGATAAATTATTCCTTCTCTAACAAAATCATCGCCAACATTGTGATTAACGGTGGTAATAAAACAAATTTTTTTCATAAGTTCTTCTTAAGAGCTAATATGGCTAAATAAGGTTTTTTTAACGAAGTGAAATCAATAGACTCTTCCATAAAAAAGTCTGAAATATTTTTGAAAAACCTACCAAGTAGTAGTCTCCTTTTCCCGACTCCAACAAGAAAGGCCATCCTTTTATGTATATTATTTTCAAAATAATATTTTTCGCCGATATATTTCTTTGCTAATATTGTCAAACCAGTTGGTTGAATAATTTGGTGATTAAGCGATTCTTCATCATAAAATCTCTGAAAAAATGTTTTCTTCCCAGCACTTGCTTTTATGCCATAAACACCACCTGATATATACTCATTAAATGACTTTTTATAATATGGCACCGAAATAGAAAATAGTCCCTCTGGTTTAAGTAGCTGCGTGACATTCTTAGACGCAATAATATCCCCGCCATTTTCAGTATGAATATGTTCAAACACCGAGCACGAAAATATGTAATCAAATTGACCAATATTAGAAAAAGTAGACACATTGGTAATATCACCGTATCGAATATCCAAATTTGTCAAATGTAGAACCGAAGATTTTAAACTTAAGTCCTTCAATTCCATATCAAATGGATTGATATAAACAACATCCCATAATTCGGAACAAAGACATAAAGAAAGGCTTAATATCTGGGGTGAGCCTATGTCCAATATCCGCAGTTTCTTATTTTTCATGTTTAATATTCCACTAACATCAAGAATAGCCGGAACTTCTTTTGTCCTTGTATAATCTATAGGTACTAATGCTGTTGAGATAAACTTTTTTGCATAGTTTTTAGCGAGTTTATTTGCTACTGTAATCAGCAAGTTATAAGATTTCAAACTCATATTGCCAACCTCTTGCCGATCGACAGCAATTTACACAGAAAGAAATTTAAAGTGCCTCGATTTACAAAATTCTTCAAATATCTCTGATCCGAAATACGATCTCTACAGACAAATTTAGGATGGCTAAGTGGAAAATGCACGCTTAAGGCTTGCATGTTTGCAAAAGGACTATTGCCATTGGCTACGTGAGTACCATCTTCCCTGAAACCAATATTCGAAATCAAATTGGCATTTGGAGTTACACTCAAACCGTGATTAATTATTTTTGCAAAGCCCCACTGATAATCCCATGTATCTATCTCACCCGCAAAAACCTTATCGTAAAGATTTAGCCTATAAGACATCTCACTTTTTCCATCGCAAAAATCTAAGAATATTTTTTTCTCCTTGACCTCTGGCCACAATTTCATATCAACATCATAATATATCCACGCTCTTCGCCATGAAGCCCAACCCCAAACTGGACCATATTGAGAAAAATAATAACTATCGTCATTTCTCAGCCATCCATTTAGAAAGTTGGAACCACAAATTTGCATCACCCTCTCATCCCCCAGATACCTTTCTAACAACTCCTCACAAAACCAGAAAAAACTCTGGCTCGGCAGACAGTCGTCTTCCAGAATAATCCCTTCTTCTTCATTTTCAAAAAACCAGTCTATTGCGCCGCTTACGGCATATTTACATCCAAGGTTTTTATCTCTGAAAAGGGTTTTCACCTCGCAATCCCAATCCACTTGTGTCGCAATCCGCCGCACTTCCTCACATTTTTCAGCCTCGCCGGGTTTGTCAACCCTCTGCCCATCGGCGGCCACATAGAGTCTTGGTGGTTTTGCCTGGCGGATCGCCTCAAACACCTGCTTTGTAGTATCAGAACGGTTAAAAATCAGGAAGAGAACCACTGTTTTCAGCGGGTGCGGAGGGGTGAAGGTTTTCGTTATTATTTGGGAGGCTTTTTCTGAATACATATTTTTTTGATTACCCGTCTAAAGATTGATGGCATCGTAAAAAATCGAATTTCTACCCTTTTTGTTATTCCAACATCTTATACTCGTCTTTCCGGCGAAAGCCGGAATCCAGTCTTTTAGGCAATTACAAACTATCTGGACTCTGATTTTCATCGGAGAGACGACCTTTTACGAAACCATCAACCTTGTTACCCTGTTTCTAATTTTTTTAAAATAGCGAATAGTCACAGTCCTTTTATTATCTTTTTCTGCTGGATTATTTTATTGTAAGCCTCATAGACAAAGAGCCAATCAAACCACTCAGCAACATCACCAAGTTTTCCGGCAGCAAACTCTTTAGAAAACTCAACGCTTTTCATCTTGTGCTTCACTTCAAAGCCTTTGAGACGCTTTAGAAGGTTTTTATCTCTGAAAAGTGTTTTCACCTCATAGTCTTTATCAGCCCGTCTTCCAGCTTGATCTTCGGCTTCCAATACAGTTCTTCTTTTGCCAGTGTATTATCAGGCTTACTCTGCTTTGGGTCATCACTCAGCACCGGCGTAGAAGTTGTCAACGCAGATGACTTCGTGGCCATGTTTAAGCGGCTTTTCACAGAGACGGAAGCCGAGGAAACCGGCTACGCTGGTGATTAGGGTTTTTATTTAAGATTCTCTCTAACAATTTTTTCAAACAAACTCGTTGCCGACTTTATACAAACATCCATATTGTAATATTCCCACTCACCAAATCTGCCCAATGAATATATCTTTTGATCATTTAAATAATTCAACACACATTTCTTAGATTTCTCATAATTTTTGTCATAAACGACATATGCATGATTTGAAATATTAAAATCCAATGGCTGTATTAAGTATTCAAATTTTCTTCCTTCACTAACCATTTGTTCATACGGCCATATTCCCAATGCCTCTGTAATAATATAGTTCCATTTAGGGGAAAAAAAATTTCCGATATGTATATGCCTATGGAAAATAGTATTTTCCGCTGGAAAATATGACCATGTTTGCTCTGTATCCTTAGCACTCCACAGCATAGTAGTTATTTTATTATACCTTAACTTTTCTGCAATATTTTTGACATATAATGGCGTATTATTTAAGATAAAAGGAATTTCATTGAGAGGTATCGTACTAATAATAGTATCATAATAACGATTGCCATTTATGCACCAACGACCGCCAATTTGCTCAATGCTGTTAACTTTGTAAGATGTTAAAATGTTCAAACCAGCCGCCAATGCGTGAAGAAAGGTGTTCTGATCATTTGTTATAGGATAGTAAAAAGACACATGCGGCATATCATCCTGTTTTTTTTTTAATAATGATTCAAAGAAATCTTTTTTATTTGGGCTTGGCAGCTTATCTTCAACCCACAAATAGGACATAACCGCCGGATCCTCACCCCATATCTTTTTACTATATGGTAGAAAGTATTTTTTTGCCAAGGTTTCCCCAAACTTTTGAAGAAACCATTCTTCGAGATTTTTTGGATCATCATATCTGGCGCAAAAAAAATCATTTGTTATATTAAATGCTAACTCTCTATCGAATTTAGCAATTTCTGGCACTGAAAACTCAATAGGATATGAAATAAAGTGGCCATCCAAAAATATTTTTGCAGTTCTACTTTTTAGATTCCACTTATCTTTCTCATATATACTAAATACAAAATCTCGTACTTCTTTATAGTTGGAGTTAAAGCAGTGCCCCCCAATCATATGATATGCAATACCATCTACGGTTTTAGTCTTAGCTATACCTCCAATCTGTTCGTCAGCTTCCAAAATTTCGACATCAAAGTTGTCGTTGAGAAGCTTCGCCACAGCCAGACCGGAGACACCGGCACCTATAACACATGTTTTCATCTCTCACCCTTTAGCAATTTTTCAATCATTACTGAAAAAACTCGTGCTGCTATACTCATAGTTTGCCTTTTTAAATAGCCAGCAATATCCATATAAAAACGAAGATAGTGTTTAATAGCACATCCTATGATCTTAAATTTAAAATGACAATAAGCTAAATCGTAATATTTGTTACTTATAGAATAGTCATATAAAAACTCATCAAAAACAGCAGAGTTTTTTGCGTGGCTTTCAACAAAAAAACGTCCTGACTCATTAGTTATTTTTCTATCGTTTTCAATCTTTTTTATTTTTGATATCTCATAAAGATTAACCAAATTAACATCATTTAACACCTCATTTAACGCAATTAAAAAGTGTTCAAATACTCCCCAATCTTTAAAAACATATTTACTTAAAATATCTAATATTGGCTTCTCTTTAAAAATAGCTCCATCAAAAAAAACAAGATCGAACCCACTATATAATCGCTGTCTTCCGTACTGCTTAAGACGTTCAAAGTGTCCATTATTGATATATGTAATATGGGGGTGAGATGTTCCGATAGTATTAGGCAGGGTATGCAATACAATTTTTTCAAAAAAATCTTCTTGAAACACGATATCGCAAGTGGTCCATAAAATTATACCGTTATCCTCTTTTAGTTCATTAACCGCATTTAACAAAACAAGGGTTAAACTATACCTACAATTCTCAGCTTTCTTTGCATAGAACTTTGACACGAAACTATATTTATTAATCTCTTTTTCCACGTTTTTTTCGCCAAATAACGTAACTACCAATTCAAAATTTTTATACTTTTGATCTTCTATACTTTTTAGAAAAAGCTTTTGGATCTTATCGTTTTTAGTTCCATTAAAATCTCTTAATGTAGTACAAACAACAATTTTTTTCTTAACCATGTTCTTATTCCTAAAATAAACAAGCTGTTATATGTAAGCCTCATCATCAGCCTTGCATCCTTTATATATAACGGCATCAACAACGAGCCAATGGCATATGAAATTAACGTACTAATAGCAGCTCCTTTAACGCCATATATACGTATTAGCACAATATTTAGAAGGATGTTGACAAGCGCACAACTTAGGGTAATCAAAAATTGTTGCTTCTGCATATTATTTGACAACCAAAACTTTCCTTGAGCCAGCCCCAAACCTACAAACACCCCGGCCCAGATATGAATACTCAAAACCCCTGCTGCCGGCAAAAACGCATCCCCATACAAGACCCTTATCACCCAGGACGCAAGAAATGTTGTCGGCAAAGCAATAGCCAGGGCCAGCCAGACTATTAAATCATACAATTTCTGCAATCTCTGGTAGTAAAGTTCCTCACTCTGTTTTTTTGCATTGATAATAGCCGGAAAAACAGACGAAGTAATTGCCATCGGAACAAAATACCATGCTTCGCTCAATCTTACCGCTGCCGCATAATGTCCTACCTGTTCCGCCCCCAGCATCTCCTTGATCATAACCTGATCTATCTTCATATAGATTGAGATTACCATGCCTGACAATATCAGCGGCCAGGACTCTCTCAACAGTTCTTTAGCGGTCTCCCAACGCCACTTCCAGTGCCACACCTTTCCGCTATTCTTCAGATACATGGCAGTCAATCCAACGCTATGCACCACTGCATCAAGCAGAAAGACGCACGCAAACCATACAAGCGGGGCTGATAGCCAGACAAAAATCAATTTGGTTATAGAAGAAACTACGAGCTGAACAAGGTGGGCATACACCACAAATTTGGATTTCACCTCTGCCTGATAATTAAAATCAATGACATTAAAGGCCTGGAAGATGACACCAAAGGCAATAATGATAATCAGGATGTTAGTTTGGGTATCATTATTGGTAAAGGGGATTGCCGCAACAATGCCGATCCACATAACAATTGCACCGCATGCCTTTAGCCAGAAGGCAGTGCCAAGGAGTTCATCCCTGCGCTCCGGGTTTTTGACCAGCTCCCGAACTATGATGCCATCTAAACCAAGAGTTGCCAGCGCTGTAAAAAGCCCGACAAAGCTACCCGCATAGCTCAAAAGCCCGAACCTCTCCGGACCGAGATACCGGGCAACATAGACGCCCACAAAAAGCGCAACAACCATGCTCAACACACGGTGGCCCATAAGCCATGAGGTGTTGGCAAAATAGCGTCTGAAGCCGGAAGAGTAAATATCAATAACTGCTCTCAAGTATTGCCTCTTTTTATGTCAGGCAGAAGTCAGAGAATATCTCATATCATATTAAAAGCCAGTTCCAGATGGAAATTACATTTATTTTAGAGCCTCTTGCAGAAACACATAAAACCATGTTGTCCATGTTGTCCATATTTTGTATTGATATATTTCACGTCATGTTCTCCGCGGCGCAGATGCATAAATAGCATATTTTCCAGCAACAGACCGTAATTATATGAATTGCGAAAGGTCATGGCAGTCAAAAGTCCGGTATTAATTGTGTAGATTTTAGCCGGATTAATCAGCCTTGATTTTGCAGAGCGACTGTTAATGGAAATCTTGTAAAATAAAAAAGCATCCGTCAAATGATCAGAATATTCATACAAGCTGTTCTTGGTGCATTTGATCGACATACTTTTCATGGTATTGTAGAATTTATTTGCACTGAACTTCTGGCCGGAAGAATTCATAATATGACGGACAAAATATTTAAGCATATGGACATTGCTTGGGAACTGGGTCAAAATTCTTTATTATCAAGCACTCTACGAACCATAATTGAAAGATCTTTCATCAATACAGGCTTCATTAAAAAGTCTTTAATGCCTAAGGATTTTGCCTTTTCGTTCGACATATTCTCGCTGAATCCACTGCAAAGAATAATAGGAATATCAGTCCTGATGTCCATTATTTTTTGAGCCAATTGATCACCGGCCATGTTGGGCATGGTCATATCGGTAATGATCAGATCAAATTTATCTGGATTTGCCTGGAATGCCTTGAGCGCTTCAACGCTGCTGGTACTGGCTGTAACATCATACCCAAGCCATTCCAACATTTTCTGTTGAATTTCAACAATCATTTTTTCATCATCAACGACAAGGATACGTTCACTGCTTTTTTCAATGGGCTGTGTTTCAAGTTGCTCTGTCTGCTGTCGGGTTTTTATCACAGGCAGGTAAACATAAAATTCAGTTCCCTTGTCAGGTTCGCTATACACGCTGATATGTCCGCTATGACTTTTAATAATGCCGTGGACAATCGCAAGCCCCAAACCAGTACCTTTACCCTCTTTTTTAGTTGTAAAATAGGGGTCAAATATGCGGTCTATTATGCTCTGATCCATACCAATGCCTGTGTCGCTCACCATAAGACAAACATACGTTCCAGTAGGCACACCTTTTAAATCATCGGCCCTCAAATCAACCTCTTTCAAGGTTACCTTGAGCTTGCCGCCTTTTTTCTCCATGGCATGATAGGCATTGGTGAACAGATTAATAGCAACTTGATGAATTTGGGTATAATCCGCCATCACTGATTGGCAATCTTCGATATTCTGCATGATATCAATGGTGGCGGGTATTGAAGATTTAATCAGCTTTAAAGCTTCTTTGATAACAAGATGCACTTTAATCGGTTTTAAGTCATATTTCCCTTGACGACTGAAAGTGAGTATCTGTCTTACCAGATCCCTAGCGCGTTTCGCCCCATTGAAAATTACACTCAAATCATGCTTGAGATCGCTGTCATCAGGAGCGTTATTCAGCAGCATTTCTGAATATCCAAGAATAGGAAAGAGGATATTGTTAAAATCATGGGCAATGCCTCCGGAGAGTGTGCCAATGGCTTCCATCTTTTGGGTTTGCCGGAGCCGGGCTTCGAGCTTCTTTTTTTCTTTCTCCATTCGTTTGCGCTCGGTGATGTCGCGTGCTGTACACATCAGGTATTCGACATTTCCGTTGACGTCCAATTTAGGTGTTGTGACTACAGAGAGCGCTCGGAGCGCTCCTTTGCCGTTCTTCAACCACTGCTCGGTCTGGATCTGTTTTTTTTCACGGAATACTTTTTTGTTGCAGGCAATACAAGCCCTGGCTTCTTCTCTATCAAGTATGTTCCATAACTTCTTAGCTTCCAAATCCTCCTTTTTCATCCCCAAAAAGTTTGACATGGCCTTGTTAACAACGCCATAGGTCTCCACATCCGTCAAATACCAAACCTGGGTCTCTATGTTGTCGAGTAAAAGCGCCTTCTCTTCCGCCCTCCTTCGCTCCAATTGAACCAGAAAACTCCGTGCGACTATTCGGATCAGCCCCCCTTCATTCGCCAATTCACCGCATATCCTGGCTGCCTCTTCGCTGGTGTAGATTTCCCTGTTTTCCAATGTTGAGTCGTCTATCTTCTTGTTAATGAGTTCTCTGGCTGTTTCTATTCCGATACTTTGGGCATATGCGCCTATAAACTCATCCTTTTTTATTTGCACTGCAAACCTCTTTTTTTATGTGCGCTGTTCGGCAGTAATAAGACCACAGAAGTGGTGTTATGAAATCCGCTGAACTTACCCGGCTCCAGTCTGATTTCACCATACGTCTCCCAGCCCAACACAGGAACATCCGGAAACATTTTTTTGAACCGGTCCACGGCCTCGGAGAACCTGTCACCTAACATCAATTGCCTGTGAGCGCAGTCAAAGACGATAATCCCGGCAAATTCAGAATAACCTGCATTTTCAGCAGATTCCCTGGCAAATCCGGCGGCCTGCTCAAGCGCATTGATCTGGTTTTCCAAATTGCCACCGTCCATAATACGAAACACCGCTCCTTGAACAATACCACACGTAAAATTGAGAGAGCCGTCTTCGTTCAGACTTTCGGGCCATCGTATCTTATATTGATCTTCTTTTCCGGTAGACAGACCAAGCATGTAATTAGTGAAGAACCATGCAATTTCTGTGGGCGTTTTGAGTTGTTCCACATCTATACCTCTCTTTAGCGCGGCATGGGCCGTCTCTTTTTTCCATATCTCCCACGCTGGTCTGCCATCTATTTCATAAAGCACATTACCTTCAGTCCTGCTTGCTCTCAACTTTTTGCTCAGAGGGGTGTGCCCAGGTTTCACGCCGGTAAATAAAGGCATTTTTGAGGCAAGAATGCAGACACTGAGAGCATTCTCACACACTTTATCATCAGAAAAAATAAAGGTATTCTCCATTCTGAAATCGTCGCTTGCCATGCCTCCGACAACTTTGAGATTATGACCGGGAAGATATGAAGTCAATAAGGCAATTTCTTCTCCTACACCGGACAGACCATCAATCAGGATAATGGCAGTCAGGTGAGGATAGCCTTCAATCTTATTGCGGAGCTTGGCTGCAACTTTCCTCATTGCTGCCGCGGGTTCTTCTTTTACCCCTTTTGCCAGAGCAGTAAAGATCTTAATGTCGTCCGACGAGAGCAAGCCAACTGCCACACTTCCCCTTTCAAACCGTTCCTCAGTAAACTCTCCTGTGGAAGAAGCCCCGATCAGGGGCGCATTGTTCGTGGCCTTTCTCACTGTATCCACTACTTTCCTGTGATCGTATTCAGTGGAGGTATACACCATGGACAGATCAACTCGACCTTCTTCCAGTTTCTCCTTTGCCATCATGACAGCTTCTTTAGCCGCCACAACGCTTTCTTTGGCCTTGCTTAACCCTGTCGCAAGCCTGGTTCCCATTGTCAAATCCTTCCCTTTTTGTCTCAGATTGATCTTGCACGGCACGTTTTATCTGCGTATATAGTATCTGTTCAAGGTCTCTGGCTTTACAGATACAGATCAAAAAGTTACAAACTCGTAATACTTTAGCTTTTTGAAAATATAGCCACAGCCGGTTAATGTTACATAAAAAAGGAGTTTGTAAATTTCTGCAGATAGAAACTTGCTTTTGAGATACATAAATATGGCAAGAAGCGGATTGGGTGTCAAGACAAAACACACCCCTCCCTCCATTGACAAGCCGGCGACGGTCTCTCTTTAGTCTGCAAATTAATTATAGAGCAAAGCTCTCTTTATACCCTGGGAATTCAATATGACAAGATGTGTTACAATTATTATATCTCTATTCATATCAATGCTATTTGCATGTACCGGTAATAATGTAGTAAAAAAATCCGATAAAATTATTCCAGGTATTAAGGAAATTAAAAAAGGGACGCATCTGTATAAAAAAGGATGTTACAAGCGATCGCTGGAACACTTCTTAAGAGCACACGAGCTATTTGTCTTTTATGACAATTTAAGCGGTGTTGCCTTGAGTATGAACAACATAGGCAATGTTTACAGAACAACTGGCTGCCCTTCTTCTGCCACACAATTTTTTGATGAATCCTGCCGTATATTTTTATATATTAACGATATTGAAGGTGCTGTCCAGGCTATTTCAAACAAAACTGCTGCATTAATAGAAGATGGCAGGCTTGAAGAAGCATCTAATGCTTTAAGTTGTGCGAAAAGAATAGCGGAAAACAATAAAAAGCTTTCTGTAACATTGCTAAAAAATCAAGGCATTCTCCTTGTCAGAAAAAAAGAATTCAAACGCGCCGAGGATATATTAAAAAAAGCTTGTAAAAAAGTTGAAACTTCAAACATTTTAGAAAAGGCAGCAATCAATTTTGCTTTAGGGAATCTTATGGTTGAAACAAAACGCTCTGATAAGGCTGTTGAATATTTTAAAAAAGCTTTATCTGCCGATCAATCTTCAGGATTCATTAAAGGAATTGCAGATGATCTGGCTGCAATTGGGACAGTCTATTACAATCAGGATAAATACAAACCTGCGGTAAACTTTTTTAACCGAAGCATAAAAATTTATGCACTTATGGGAAATGATAAAAAAGTACATAAAATAATGGACTTCCTCATTAAGTCTTCAGAAAAAGCAAATATTAATATAAGCATAACAAAAAATTTTGTTAAAAGATGGTTGGAAGGCAAATCTCTTAAAGGCTTCTGTAACTAAAAGCCCTAACCCTGCTTTCGCACTTTTCTCAAGCTCAATTTTTATTGAAATTGTAAGTTATAACAATCAATGGACTGCAATTGCTCTATAGCGAAACTGATTTATAGGTAATGCAGGCTAAACCGGTTCAATTCTTACTGCGCAGACTTTGAACTCAGGTATCCTGGCTACAGGATCAAGAGCATCGTTGGTCAAAAGATTAACTGCCATTTCCCCGAAATGGAATGGAATAAAAACAGTCCGTTCGGGGCTTCTTTTTGTAATAATAACACGAGCTTTAATCTCTCCGCGGCGGGATACAATCCTAACTACATTTCCGCCTTCTATTCCCTTTTGCTCAGCGTCCAGAGGATGAATTTCAGCAATAACTTCAGGTGAAATTGTATGGAGTCCCTTAACCCTGCGGGTCATAGTGCCGCTGTTGTAGTGATAGAGCTCTCTTCCGGTTGAAAGAAGCAAGGGATATTCTTTGTTTGGAAGTTCGTTTGGAAGAATAAATTCAACTGATTGAAACAAGCCTTTCCCGCGGGTAAATTTATCTTTATGAAGATATGGCGTACCAGGATGCTCCCAGCTTGTGCATGGCCATTGAAGTCCATGATTTTTTAGCCGTTCGTAGTGAATCCCCCCGTAATTCGGCACAAGATCGGCGATTTCCTCCATAATCTCTTCAGGGTGATTATAATTCATCGGAGTTCCCATCTTCTCGGACAAACTGCATATTATTTCCCAGTCGGGTCTTGAATCGCCAATGGGTTCTATTCCCTTTCTCACGCGCTGAACACGCCTTTCAGTATTGGTAAATGTGCCGTCCTTTTCTGCATAACTCGCAGCAGGAAGTACTACATGGGCGAATTTGGCTGTCTCGGTCATAAAGATATCCTGAACAACCAAAAAATCCAGTTTTTTAATGACCTCTTTAACATGTTTCAGATTAGGATCGCTTACAACAGGGTTTTCACCCATTATGTACATAGCTTTTAACTTTTCATTAAGAACAGCAGACCACATATCCGTTACAGCAAGTCCTGGTTTTGAGGAAAGCTTAATGCCCCAGGCTTTTTCAAATTTTTCAACATTTTTCTGTTCAGAAACGCTTTGATAACCGGGAAAAACATTGGGCAGAGCGCCCATATCGCAGGCTCCCTGCACATTATTCTGGCCCCTTAAAGGATTAACCCCTCCTCCTTCGATCCCGACGTTACCGCATAACATAGCCAGATTTGCTATTGACTTAACATTATTGGTACCAAATGCATGCTGGGTTATGCCCATAGCATATGCAATAGAGCCATTTTGGGCCTGAGCATAAATGCGTGCTGCTTTTTTAAGATCTTCAGACGGTATCCCTGTAAGTCTTTCGACAAACTCAGGATGGTATTTCATCACAGTCTCTTTCATGGCCATAAAATTCTCGGTTCTTTCCGCCACATAAGAGGCATCATACAAATCTTCTTCAATGATGACATACATCATTCCGTTTAACCAGACCACATCTGTCCCGGGTTTGGGTCGCAACCAGATTTCAGCATATCTCACCATCTCAATTTCACGTGGGTCAACAACTATCAGCTTTGTCCCATGCTCAATTATTGCCTTTTTCATATTAAGAGCTATGACAGGATAGTTTTCGGTAGAATTAGTCCCGGTCAAGAGGATAACATCAGCCTTTCTAAAATCGGCCATAGAGTTGGTCATTGCCCCGCTTCCAAACGATGCGGCCAGCCCGGCCACAGTGGGAGCGTGTCAGAGACGGGCGCAGTGGTCCACATTGTTGGTGCCAACGACCACGCGCATAAATTTCTGCATAAGGAAATTCTCTTCATTCGTACACTTTGCCGAACTCAAACCAGCCAGACTATCGGAGCCCGATTTGGCCTTTATCTCCAAAAATTTCCGGGCAATCAGCGAAATCGCCTTTTCCCAGCTCACCTCCCAGAAATATTCCCCTTTTCTTACAAGCGGAGTCTTAAGCCGGTCAGGATGACGGACGAACTCACTTCCGAATCTGCCCTTGACGCATAAATTTCCAAAATTGGGACTATCGTTTGAATCTGTGGTAACTTCTACAATCGTCTGCCCTTTAATATTCAAAGTAATAGAACATCCGCAGCCGCAGAATGGACAAACTGTTTTAATCTTCTTGATTTCGTTTGCAGCAACAGGCAGGGTAACATTTTTTTTGACCAGAGTACCTGTTGGACAGTTGTCAACACAGGCTCCACAGGAAACGCAGTTGTCATTAATTCTAATAGAAACAATGCCTGGAAACCCGTCCTCTTCAAACTCTTTTCCTTCCAGCTCAATGGCTCCATATTCACAGCTATTCTCGCAGCGCTGGCAAAATATACACTTGTTTGGGTCAATAACAATAAAGGGGTGGCTGCTGTCGATTGCATACTGACGGCGCTTGAGCATTTTTGAAATTGGAAATCTAACCCCGTATTCGATGGACAGGCTGCGTAATTCACATTTATTAATAGCCACGCAGCCGCACTGCAAACATCTTTCAGACTCACGTAAAGCTGTTTCCTCACTGAATCCCAGTTCTATTTCGTCAAAATCCCTTGTACGCCTTTCCGGCGCCCTAACCGGCATCTTTTCTCCTAAGCGAAGGGTAATATGCTCGAAATTATGTAAATCAACATCTTCAAATTTTTTACCCTTAGTAAAATTAATCTGGCGTTTAGGAGAGGGCAAAGGCGTGTCGGTAAGATATGCATGAATTGCCATGGCTGCCTTTCGGCCGCCGGTAACAGCCTGGATCACTGTTCTGGGGCCACGGACAACGTCACCCCCTGCAAAAACCCCTTTTTCTGAAGTCTGAAATGATTGCGGACTGGCAATAATGGTACCGCCAGGAAGAACATGAGGTTTTATATTTTCATCAGGCAGTTCCATCCATGAAAGGTCAGGAACCTGTCCGGGCGCCAGAATTACAGTATCTGCTTCACGAATTTTTTCTGATCCTAAATAAGGGATGGGACAACGCCTGCCTTTCTCGTCGGGCCCACTCAATTTCATTCTGACTGTTTCGAGCTTAAAAAATTTCTTTTCCCTGCTAATCTTTGAAAGCCCTGTCATGAATATAAATTTGACGCCCTCTTTTTCAGCTTCCTTAACTTCCCTGTGAATTGCAGGCATCTCCATCATTGAACGCTGATATATAACAACAACTTCATCTACGTCCATCCTTACGCAGGTCCTGGCTGTATCAACGGCCGCATCACCACCGCCTATGACCGCGACTCTTCTGCCTATCACAGGAGCCTGCCCAAGACTTACATTCAGAAGAAAATCAGAGCCTGAAAACACTTCATCCAGATCCTCTCCTTCGATGCCTGATTGCTGTTTGTTCCATGCGCCTATACCTAAGAAAATGGCCTTAAAACCTTCCTCTTTGAGGCTTTTAATAGTAAAGTCAACTCCCAGCTTCCGCCCCATTCTGGTATTCACCCCTGATCTGAGTATGTTCTCTATTTCCTGATCAACTATCTTTTTGGGAAGACGAAATTCAGGTATGCCATAACGAAGCATACCTCCAAGTTGCGGCATGGCCTCGAATATTGTTACACAGTGACCTATTTTTGAAAGATAATAAGCAGCGGAAAGCCCGGCAGGACCCCCTCCTATCACAGCAACTCTATGCTCGGAAGAAGGAGCGGGGGGGATGACATCAGTATCTTTATGTTGAATAGCATAATCCGCCACAAAGCGTTTTAAATGATTTATACCTATGAACTCTTCAACAAGAATGCGGCGGCATCTTGATTCACAAAAATGCGGGCATACCCTGCCTATGGAAAGCGGAAGGGGGTTCTTCTCTTTGATGAGTTTCAAGGCTTCAATAAACTCACCACGTGCAATCAGGCTGAGATATCCCTGAATATTGATATGAGCTGGACAGGTCTGAGAACATGGCGCAATGCAATCACCATAATGCCTTGACAGCATACTTGTTAAAACGCGTTGCCTTGAGTCTGTAACGCGGCCACTTTGAGTAGCAACTTTCATGCCGTCTTCTACAGGAGTGGAACAGGCGGGGACCAGTTCATCTCTACCATTGATTTCGACTACACATATACCGCAAGGGTGTTCTATCGTCTTTGCCGGTACATAGCATAGCGTTGGGATAATGACCCCTGCCGCATTTGCGGCATTTAAAATAGTTGTACCGGGATCAACCCATAATGTTTGACCGTCAATCGTTATTTCAAGCTTAGACATCTTTTATAATTGATAATTTATAATTGACAATTGACATGCTAACGTAAGTCTCAAGAAAAAACTTATATAGCTATAGACTTTCAGATAATTAATTTTACAACGATAGAAGATAGAAATTCCTATACTATTCAATTGTCAATTATCAATTGTCAATTATCCACTCTAAGTTGTAAGCCATGAATTTGAAAAAAGAACCTTGCCCATGAGAACACGCGTTGTTTTATAATATTCAAGCTCCTTTTGGCCTAAGGAAGCAGGGTCGGGTTTGTTTCCATCCATGATATCATGTACCAATTTCACATGTTCAGGTCTTTCTCCCTTGGCAATGCTCAATAATTCCTTGTCATACCCGTCGACAATCGCAGAATAGAGGCCATGTTTCATGAGCATCATCATATAGGTACGGTTAAGATAGGGACGAAGATCTTCAGGAGCGCCATTGGAAATATTAGAAAGCCCTACAATGGATTTGGCTTCAGGCGCAATTTCTCCTAACATGCTCATAAATTCCAGACCGGATAGAACCTGGTTTGCATCAACACATATTGGGGTAGCAATAGGATCGATCCAGATATCTGATGTGGGAATACCTGCCTCATTTGCCTGATAGATAAAATCGACCGCCATAGCAGCCCGTTCATTTGAATCCCGAGGCATTCCTTCCTTGCCCCATAGCAGTCCTATAACGTCTGCTTTATATTGAGTAGCCATTGGAATACCCTTCTCCAGCCTTTCAGGCTGCAATGAAACAGAATTCATTAATGGCTTTGTTTTTGTATTTGCCTTTAATCCAGCCTCCATGGCAACTAAATTTGTAGTATCAAGAGAAAAAGGAAGATCACTAACCTCTCGAACTGTTTTTACCAGCCAGTCCATCATCTCATCACCGCCCTTGCGGGCCGGGCCTATATTCAAATCAAGATAGTCTGCACCATTTTTTGTTAGTACACGAACCATATCCTGAATGGGCTCTGGATTTCTCTCCTTCATTGCCGGCCCGATTGTTTTAGACATTATATTAATATTTTCTGCAACACAGATAACCATAAAAAACCTCCGGGTCATTGATCATTGATTGTTGATCATTAGTTGTTAAAGGCTGCCAACTTGAAGCGGAACACAGCTTTATTAATGTGTGGCCTTGCTCACTTTCTCACCTGCCCGCCAGCCCACTTTCTCACCTGCTCACTTTCTCTACTCTACATGCTCCACTGCTTTAGATAAGCCGGCAGATGACTTGCCTCTCTTGGCCCTATGAGTATTTTCCAATCAGGCAGTTCTTCTTCCAGTTCTCCGCTTATGGTTGCAAGATAACCGGGAATAATCAGTTTGCGATGTTTAACTTTTTCCTCTATACCGGATTTTTTAACAAAGGTCGCAATAGTATCGGCTGCGAATTTACCTGCGGCCCAGGCTGTCAAGACTGAAAGCCCTTCAGTGTCTTTTATCAACAAATAGGACGGAACGCGGCTGGCATCCACTTCACCGGAAACAATAAAGTATGTAAGAGAAAAATTTCCTGTAATAAGAACAGGTGAACTTTCATCTGCAGCACCAATTTCATAGATCTTCTGATCCACAGCCATAGGACGCTGAGGATCTGTAAAAATATTCATGCTTGCAAGCAAAAGCGGGAATACGCTGTACCCCTCTATTTCCGACATTACAATTACACCGCCATATTTTGCTGTCATATTGCAGGCAATCATGGTTTCCTTCATCAAGTTGTCAGCCATTTCGCAAGGAAATACAATTGTCGGAAATCCAAAAGGTTTAAATTTCTTTAACAAAGCGGATCTTCTTATAATAATCTGATCCTCAAAAGCTTGCCTGGCAGACCTTGCCCCTGAATCCAGGACTAAATCTTTTAATCCCATTGCCATTAATTTTTCAGAGACTTCCGACAACTCTTCGAGGTTGCTGCCCTTAACGGCTAACGGACAAGAAAGCTCTTTTGCAAGATTGCCCATTGATTCAAAATTGTCCTTATCAGCAGCATAAAGCAATGGTTTTCTGTTTGAACAACTCCTGGCCGCCTGAGATAGAGCGTCTGCATCTTCGTTCATTAATATCAGACCCGCATCAGTCGCACTGCAAACTTTCTCAACTAATGCCCCAAATTTGGAAGCATCCCCGGATACTGCTTTGATTGCAACCAGCTCAGGTCTCAATACAACGCCAACTCGTTCATAGACAGTATTGTTGAACTTTTTAAGCCTAACTGTAATCTCCGCTTCATCCATATTATCCGAAAGGAGGAGCGTAAATGCTGGAGGACTTTCAAAACGTTTCTCATGGCGGAATAATACAGTTTCCCCCCCCAACTTAACTGCACGGTCGCCAGTGCCAATAACTACAGTTCTTACAGGAGGCGCTGAAGCCTCACCCAACTCTTCTTTTACATCATCAGAAAGATCCGGACATGCGTCAAGTTCAGCCTGGCCGGCCGCCAGCTTCATAGCAAACGCCAGGCAGGTTGGGACCCCGCACTTGCCGCAGTTAGTCTTCGGAAGTTTTTTAAAAATTTCTATACCTGAAAGTCCCATAACTATTCTTCTCCTTTATTTTATTAGTATGCGGTAAGCAACTGCACAAAAGATATTATTAAAGCCAATCCATTGGTTTAGCGCCTACTGCCTACTGCCTACTGCCTTACTGCCTTACTGCCTACTGCCTACTGCCTACTGCCTACTGCCTACTTTTCACTAAAATCACATCAACGGATCCATTGTAAGGGCAGGATGCCCTTTTTCCTCAAGAAAAGGAAGAATTTCTTCTTCCGTAGTTCCAATTGTATCATCAGCAATCATATCCGCAAAATTCGGGATACCCATTTCCTCGCATATCGGCTTCATTCTTTCGGCAAGTTCCTCTTTCAGCATCTTTGGAAGCCATACCACACGTTTTAAGCCTCCTTCAGCCAGCAAAAACTTCCTGCTGCAAATATAATGTTTACTTACGCCAAGAAAACCGGGTGTCTGGTTTCCACCGCCTACCATGCCGGCAAGAGTCGTAAACTTCATTCCGCATGGTGTCATTCCCATAGAATCTCTGTTTACTACCATAATACCATTACACATGGGAAGGATTGTGGCTACACACTCAAAGCAGCCACATGCCGTCATTGGAAAATCCATCAGGCTGTAAGCGCTTATCTGCTCAACTTTCTGGCGTGATGCTTTAATTACAAAATCAGTAATTCCCTTCCACCGCCCAAGAACAGGTTCCGTACATTCCCCCTTTATAATAGGCTGGTTCGGACCCGTAGGATTGATCTCAAAAGAAGCCTTACAGTCAAGCCAGTTATAAGCGCCGCACATGCCTACTCGTTCAGGGGTAATTATGCATACATGGCTGGGAGCAAAAGACTGACACAATGTACATGAATAATAGGTTTCTTCTGTCTCATCGGTCATACCTTCAACTCTCTTATCTCTCTCTTTGTATACTCTCTTTGCCTGTGCTAAAACTTCTTTGACCTTTTCTTCTTCTGTATAAATCTTAACCTGGACTTTATCGACAATACCTCCAAAATCCTGATGGTTCTTGGCATGCATGACCGTGCCTAGGTGTTTGAGCAAAAATCCTTTTTCAACAGCAGCCTTGCCCACCCTGATCCACATAATATTTCTCTGTCCGATGTGCATTATGCCCTGAACATAATTGACAAGATGATGAATCTGACGTTCTAATATCGGCTCAAAATCCGACTGCATCTTCCGGCCGGCCACCTCTATAAGCATTGCAAACGGAAGTTTATCGCCCTCTTTAACCTCATCAAGATCAGGGCCGATCATTTCAACTTTTCCATCTTCAACTTCTGACATGTCTTTTGAAACAGTCAGTTCAACCCCCAGAGTTCTTCCACCGCCGCATTCAAAATAGAGATCATCCTTGCGGATACGCTCTCCCTCAAATGCAGGGCCGTATGACATGGGAATATCCACTTTGGTGATGGAAACCTTAAGGCCGCGCACTTCAATAGCCCTGGCCACAATCTTGTCGTGGGGAATGTTACTGACCACATGCTCATACGTACAGACCCCTGTTGGGAGAACCTCAGGAATCGGTGTATCTGCTATGGTCGGGAATCCCCAGTTAATGCCACCTGCCGCATTAGCATACCATTCATCGGTTACGGTCCCAAGCGGCATTGCAAAGGCAAATACCCTGTCTTTATTATAATAAAGGTTTCCCTTGAAATCTCCGGGCTTAACCCCGCCAAAGGACATGGCAACTCGTGTTGCAAATCCTATGGCAAACACGGCAGCCCTGTAACTGGGCCCAAAAGAAACCAGCCGTGTAGGCCAACCGACCTGAACTCCGGCTTCTATCAACTGCTCTGACATGGTTTTGCCTTCGTGGTCAGCGCACATAAACACATATAGATTCTTTTCTTGAAGCTCTATTGCAATCTTTGCCGCAATCTCAATGCTTGGCGCAGCCCCTAATATCGCAGCAAACCCTGGTGCAGTGCCATCGACAAATTCCACGCCGCGTTTTCGCATGATAACGTCGTCGGCAGCTCCCAGCCATATGTTATCGGGAAGCGGGTCCTCTGCCTTTGTATAAAAATCAGGCTGCTCCAGATATAGTATCGCCTCAATAATCTCTTCTGCAAAATAGGTAGCCATTCCGGCTTCAAGCGCCGGGGCCAGGTAGGGAAGCCAGACCTTATCGCTTACAGGCGGCGGGACAAGCTCTTTGCACTTGTCCAGTATCTGGCGCACATCTCCCAATGTCTCTACCGGGATTCCAAGCATCCCGTAAATAATCGGAAGATAATACGTAGTATTCGGAAAGCCGATCTCTTGATCAGGTCCCCATTTCTTCAATGCTTCCTTGTATTTTTCCTCTGCCATCCCCACAATTTTGTGGGCGCCTCGAATTGCTGCCGAACAAATTATCTTAGACACTGTTTATACCTCTCATAAAGTTAGCTCACAAGCTCATTAGCTCATAGAAAAAAGAAAAAAATTCCTATTTTCCAGTCATTAAATCTTTAATTGATTCTTTGACCAAACTAATCGCTTCAGGGTGTCTCATTACCAGAATATCAGCTCCGGCAAGGAGTACACACTGAGCTGTTAATGCCTCCATCAATATCCCTCTTTTTTTCACATCTCCCAGTAACGGCGCTTCCGATTCAGGAACTTTAACCTCTTTTGTCTTCCACACTTCTCTGGCAAGATTAGAAATAATTGGAAACTGAAGCCTTTCATCTTCCTGAATCAACGCTGCCATTCGGATACGTTCCATTACGCTGTAACAATATTCAAGTCCATATCCTAACGCACCGGTTGACGGATCAATAATAATCTTTTCATCCGGCACATTTAAATTCCCTAAAAGGATATTAAGCTGCTTGGCAAGATTTATATCAATTGGCGTTGAAGCAAGCACAGTATGCTTATAGCCTATAGCCGTTGCCCCAATTGCACGATAGTTTCCTTCTGCAACAGGACCTATAATCAAGTCTCTGCCTTCGCAAACCTCGCAAACCGCCTTTAATACATCAGTATCCTTATCAACATTGCCACATCCCAAAACAATCATGGGGACATCCACAACATCAGAAACTGCTTTAGTGATTCCGGCGGCCTCGTCGGCTGAAATATCCTTATCATTGGGATCGGTGCTTGCCAGTTGCAATGCAATCATTTCCGCCCCATATGTGTCAACACACTTACGAGCCCATGCAGCAGGATCCTTAATAACGTCAGCAAACGGTTCCAGGGCTGTGTCCGGCCAGTCCTCGGGTTCACTGTCATAAACCTCCATTGCTATCTTCGGAGGATAGGGCATTTCACCTTCAAACAGATGAAACGGATAACACGATTCACCACCAACAGTAACGGTATTTCCTTCCCGTCCCAATGGTATTTCTCTTATTTTTCCACTGTAAGAAACCTTTGGCGCCTCAAAAGTCATTATTCTTTCCTCCTTATATACCTGCCTGATCCGACACTGCCGGCCTTGGCATAAGTCCTGCTTTTTCCACAATGCCTGGAACAATATCTTCCCAGACAACAGCCATTATATGAACACCATGAATTCCCTTAATCTCTTTTATCTGTTCAATAATCTCAAGACATATTTTTACGCCCTCTTCTTTTGCATCTTTTGCATCCGCCATCCGATCAACCAATTCCTCAGGCACACTTAATCCGGATACGTTATTTCTCATATAACGTGCCATGCCAACGGACTTTACAGGTATTACTCCGGCCAGAATATGTACCTTTTGATCCAGGCCGCGCTCCCTGACCATATCCATCCATCTGATAAATTTAGGAACATCAAAGATAGCCTGCGTCTGAATAAAGTCTGCACCAGCCTTGATTTTTTTTGCCAGGCGGGTAACGCGAAATTCAAAAGGATCGGCAAAAGGATTAGCTGCTGCTCCAAGAAAAAGCGGCACCTCTCCCGATATATCATCTCCGGACAAAAATTTCTTTTCATCGCGCATCTGTTTTAATGTTTGAAGAAGTTGCATAGAATCAATATCATATACACCCTTGGCTGTGGGATGGTTGCCAAACTTCTGATGATCACCGGAAAGGCATAATACATTTCTAATCCCCAGCGCCACGGCCCCCAGGATATCGCTCTGAATAGCAAGACGATTCCGATCCCGAACGACCATCTGCATTACCGGTTCTACATTAAGCTGTTTCAAAAACACACAGCCACTCAGACTTGACATTCGAACGATTGCCGTCTGGTTATCAGTCACATTCAAGGCGTCACAATAAGATTTAAGGAGTTCTCCCTTTCTCTGAATCACCTTTGCAGAGGTGCCCTTTGGAGGACCGCATTCAGCAGTTACGGAAAACTGTCCGCCGGATAATATTTTTTCTAGATTACTGCCCGATTTCATAATCATCACTCTTCCTATATTTTAGAGTTATTTATTTTCAATGGTGTTGGGCCCAAAGTTCTGACTGTTTCAGTTACTTCTCTGGCCAGCTTGCAAAACCTGTACGCTTCAGCGGCTGCAAAATTATAGAGCTCCAATCTTTCTTTTTCTATTGATAGCTTTCCAAGTAATTTTTTAACATATTGAACTCGCTTCATGGCCCTGAAATTTCCAGTCGAATACTCGCACTTTCCTTCCAGGCATCCCATCAAACACACGCCATCTGCCCCGTTTTCCAACGCCTTAAGAATGTGTATTATCCCGACTGCTCCTATGCAAGGCACCTTAATTATCCTTATGTTAGGTGGATATTGCAATTTTGCCGACTTTGCCAGATCGGCTGAGCATGAGGGGCAGTAATTGCAACAAAAGGCAAGAATTAAAGGCTCAAATTTGCCTTTCATTGGACATAACCCATGAACGGTTCCAAAAGCGCTTTGCACTTAGTTAGTATGGAATCGTTCTTGAAATGTTCTAAAACCATAGCCCTGGTTGGGCATTCAACAACGCAAATACCGCACCCCCGACATTTTGCCGGTTCAACATAGGGCTCGCCCATACCAGTTATGATCACCGCACCGAAAGGACAAATTCTGGCACATGTCAGACATGCGACACATAATTTCAGATCAATTGATGCGACTTCATTACTGGTTGTAATGTATTCTTTAGAAAGAACAGTTACAGCCTTGGCTGCGGCAGCCTGTGCCTGAGAAATAGCTTCATCAATGGGCTTTGGGCTATGAACAAGCCCGGCCAGATAGATGCCCTTTGCAAAAAACTCAACTGGTCTAAATTTTTGATGGGCTTCCTTAAAAAAACCATCCTGATTAACAGGCAGATTAAACAGTTTGGCCAGATTGTCATGATTCCCTGGAACTATAGCTGTTTGCAAAGTAATAAAATCAGTCTGAATGATTAAATCTTCTCCAAGAATATTATCAAAGATCCGCACCTTTAGCCTGCCATCCCGGTCTTCTTCAACTTCTGGTTTGCCGTCAAGTTTATATCTGATAAATACTATCCCTTTATCCTGGGCATCTGTGTATAAACCTTCCCTTAACCCGTATGTTCGCATATCCCTGTAAAGCACATATATTTCCATGTCGGGATTTACTTTTTTGAGCTCCAGGGCATTTTGAATCGCATTAGAACAACAGATTTTACTGCAATATGGCCTTTCAGGTTCCCTTGAGCCGACACAGAGTATAAAGACCCAGGCATTTGCCTTCTTGATCTCATTGGGCTTTTCGTCTAACATTTTATCTAACTGAAACCAGCTTAAAACACGGGGATTCTTTCCATAAAGGTATTCACTGGTTCTGAAAAAATCCGCCCCGGTTGACATAATTGTAATGCCATGTTTAATTTTTTTTGTTTCAGTTGAACTTGAGATTGCTATCCTGGTACTGAAATTACCTGCATACCCATCCGTATGTTTAACTTCGGAATTAAAACAAACATCAATCAAAGGGTGATTTTCCACTTTATCTATAAGTTCTTTAACATATGACGTTACATCTTCACCCTTGAAAGTCTTCCTCAGTTTAAGGGCATGTCCACCAAGCTTATCGGTCTTTTCTATCAAATATGCCTTATATCCCTGATCAGCCAGACACAGGCAGCTTACCATGCCGGTTACACCACCGCCTACAACAAGCCCTGTCGATACCGGCTTTTGCCAGGTCTTTTCCAGGGACTCATCATACAATGCTGCTTTGGATACTGCCATGTTTAATAATGATGCGCATGCTGCCGCACTAGCCTCGGTTATTGATTCAGAAATATCTTTTGGAGCATTAAAGGCGCCACAGGCATAAATGCCCGGTACGGATGTATTAACCGGCGCAAAACTACTGGTTTCAATAAAATTATTTTTGTCAAGACCAATACCCAGACCACGAGCTAATTTAACAGCATCCTGAGAAGGTTCTAAGCCAAGCGAAAGAACGACCATATCGTATATTTCTTCAGAGATCTTTCCCTGTTCATCGGCATAACGAATTAAAAGGTCGTTTGTACCATCCACCGGAAAGACGTTATGTACCCTTGATCGAACAAAACGAACATCATCCTCGTCTTTCGCACGGTTGTAGTATCTCTCATAATCCTTCCCGCATACCCGCATATCCATGAAAAAAATAGCAGCATTCAACATTCTGTTGCTTTGTTTAGCAAGACTTGCCTGTTTAACAGCATACATACAGCAAACCGTTGAACAATAGTTATGTTGAATATCTCTTGACCCTATACACTGAAGCCATGCAATGTTTTTTGGCTCTTTTCTATCAGAAGGCCGTATCAAATGGCCTCCACACGGACCATGCAGGCTCATGATCCTCTCAAATTCCATGCTTGTTATAACATTGGAAAATTTATCATAATCGTAATACGATGGAATTACAGAATCAAAACCTGTTGCAAGAATAATTGATCCAATATTAAGAGTAATGTCCTTTTCTTTTTTATCAAAATCTATGGCCTTTTCATTGCAGGCTTCCCGACAAATATTGCATCCCTCTTCTGTAAAGTGGAGGCAGTTTTTTTTGTCAATTACATAGCCATTGGGTACAGCCCTGGAATATTCCAGATAGATAGCTTTTCTTTTTCCCATGCCCTCGTTAAATTCGTCATTAACCTTTGCGGGACATTTTTCAGCACACAAGCCACAGGTAGTACATCTGTCGATGTCAACATATCTGGGGCGCTGGATTATTGTTGCCTTAAAATTTCCTGAACCACCCTTTATATCTTTAACTTCAGATAAGGTTAATACCTCTATATTTGTATGTGAAGCACACTCCATATGCTCATTATACCTGATACAAAAAGGACAGTCGTTAACAGGATATGTCTTGTCAAGTTGCGCTGTTTTGCCGCCAATAAACGCTGACTTTTCAACCAGATAAACAAAATATCCCGAATCAGCCAGGTCAAGACATGCCTGAATACCAGCAATGCCACCACCGACTACTAATATTGATCCAAAATTAGAAAACATTTTTTAAGCAGTAAGATCCTCTCTTACAATTTTCCTCGTCCCTCCATGCCCGCTAACACTCCAGTCTTTAATGGGAAATATTTCTTCTAACTTTTCCAGTTGATTTAGAGCCTTCAAGCGATCAATTATTAACTGCCATACGCAATCAACATCAGGACTTATTTCGCATTTGCCATTCACAGATCCACCACAAGGCCCGTTTAAGAGGCCTTTTGAACACCTGGCAATGGGGCACAATCCTCCTGTCTTGTCCAGGATACAATCTCCGCATCCTGCACAGCGTTCCGACCAGATGCCCATTTCCTCGGTCACGCCCATAAAGGTGGTATTAAGACCAGGCAATATTACTTTATCAGGATACCTTTCCGCCATGGCCTGAACACCTATACCACAAGCAAGCGAAAGAACGACATCACAGCCGGCAACCAAATCCTTAACAGAATCTAAAAATTCAAAATCGCATTGCCGCAAAATAGCTTCCTCTTTGATTTCAACATCCTGACCAGCCATTTTCCTGTCCATACGAATCATTGATGCCAAAATTTCCACCTCGCGCATACCACCGGCAAAAGAAATGGCAACGCAGGTCTGACAACCCAATACCAAGATGCGGCTATAAGCACTGATCATTTTTTTGATTTCGTCAAAGTCCTTCTGCTGTCCTACAATCATAAGTTTTTTACCTTCCTTCGTAGCAGTTCACGGTTGTCGGTTATACAGTTCACAGTTGCAGGATCTTTTTTACAGATTCGTCATTCCCTGATCCCTGACCCCTAATCCCTGTCCTTGAGTTCCACATATCCTGAGACACCGTTTAGCCTCAAGTCTGGCCTGCTGCTCGCTGAAACCTGAATCAATCTCTTCAAAACTGCTTTTTCGCCGGTCAATTGAAAGGCACTGCATTTGCTGCCTGTCTGCAAGTTTCACATTCTGCGGTTCAAACTCAATGCTATTCCATTTCTGAGAGCGACCTGCCTTAATGTCCTCTCCTTTAAGATAGCGATCAATGGATATGGCTGCATCCTTTCCGGAAGCGACAGCTTTCACCACCGAACGCGGACCATAAGAAGCATCGCCGCCGACAAAAATTCCCGGGATATTGGTTTCAAGGGTAAAGGGATCTTTAACTACCGGGCCCATTGGAGAGACCTCAAGATCAGGCACCCCTTTGACAAAAGACATATCACAGGCCTGCCCTATAGACAGCAGCACGGTATCAGCTTCCACTGTCATTAATTCAGTCTCATCATATTGAGGATTGAAACGGCCATTTGCATCAAGAACAGCGATGCATCGTTTGAATTCAATTCTCTTGACATGCCCGTTTTTTCCTATAAAACATCCTGGGCCCCAGTTGTTTATTATAACTATTCCCTCATCCAGCGCATTCTTTATCTCATATTTCCAGGCATGCATCTCGTCACGACCCTCAAGACACACTATCCGAACCTCCTTGGCTCCGCTTCTAAGAGCAGTAAGAGCAACATCTATGGCTACATTTCCGCCGCCTATAACTATTGCCCTTTCACCAATACTTACTTTGCCTTTAAGAGAAACATCTTTTAGAAAATCAATGCCATGAATTATTCCTTCAAGATTCTCTCCTTTCACATTCAAGCCGCGGCTGACATGACGACCTACAGCAATGAAAAATGCCTTGCAGCCCTCATTTCTAAGGCTTTCAATTGTTATCTCTTTTCCTAAAGTAATGCCGGTCTTGATCTCTACACCCATATCAATAATAGTTTTTATCTCCTTCCTGAGAATATCACGGGGAAGACGATATGCCGGAATACCCACAGCCATCATACCGCCTGCCACCGGCAGCCTGTCAAAGACCGTCACGGGATATCCCTTAATAGCAAGAAAATATGCTGCACTTAAACCAGCAGGGCCAGCACCTATCACAGCCACTTTGTCTTCTTTCTTTTCTTCTGTTTCAGGAACATAGTTAATGTCTCCTGCAAGATCTCTGTCAGCTAAAAACCGTTTAAGATATTCAATAGCAACCGGTTCATCCACTTTATTTCTATTGCACTTGTTTTCACATGGATGGTAGCATATACGGCCGCAAATACAGGGGAAAGGCATTTCCTCTTTGATTAGTTTCAGGCCGTCTCTGTATCTTCCCTCTGTAATCATTCCAATAAATCCCTGAATGCTGATATGAGCCGGACATGCAGCCTTGCAGGGAGCAGTCCCAAACTTTTCAAATGCAGCAGCATAATTATCACTTACGGCTTTACTCTGCAAAGCATCCATAACTTCACTTATATGGATACCCTGGGGACAGGAAAATCTACAGGATTCACAGTGAGAACAACACCATATGTTGTCAGAGGAAAGCACTTGATCTTTAAGCCCAAGAATAACCATATGTATGATTTTTCTTGGATCAAATTGAGAACAGGCATTACTAACGGGACAAGCTGCAATACATGCTCCACATGTAAAACAATTTTTGACAAGTTCATTCCCCGGAACATTGGCTATTTCAAATTTAAACGCCGGATCCAGGTCATTACTACTTATTGCCAAATCAAACACCCACTCGTTGCTGTTCATCCAGACAATAAATTGTCGGGCTATTTTCGAATGTCCCTAACAGGATAAAACGATACTTCCCCCAACTCGTGGATACGCCCTTTCCCACCTTCTTACTTTCCCTTTTTCTCACTTTTTCACTTTCAACGGGCCGGCGCCCAATCTTTTAATTCGCTCAGTCATATCTTTAGCGGCATCAATAAATCCCTGATTCGATTCGCGGGAAATCATGTACATCTCAATACGCGAAGGGTCTATGTTTAACTGCGAAAGAACATTTTTTACATAATTCACTCTATTTGATGCAACCTGGCTTCCTTTAACATTGTGACAAGTATCTTCCAGACACCCGGCTACATAAACACCATCTGCGCCATCTTCAAACGCTTTTAACAAACGACTTATACTGATGTTGCCGCTGCAGGGAAGTATTTCTACGCTAACATTCTTTGGGAATCCCAAATTAGACAGATTGTTCAGATCCTGTGAATACGCATAAGCTGTATAGTGGCAGCAAAATGCCACGATATCGGGTTCATCCGAATTGTCCGGCTGATCTGCCTGACGTAATAAGTCAAACAAACTAAAGCGGTTAACGTCTTCCGATGTTTTCAACTCAATGGCCTTAACCGGACACCCTGCAACACATATTCCGCAAGCCACACATTTAAGCGGTTCAATATGAGCAACTCCCTTTCCCGCCTCAATGCTCGGAGCAGTAAATGGACACAAACGCACACAAGTCAGACAGCCCACGCAAAGTTTTTCATCCACAACAGCCAGCTTGCCCATTTCACTTAAAGTATCTGCATCTACATATCCATCCTGCAATGCCAGTACCTTCAGAGCTTTAATAACATCATTAAATCGAACGTCCTGCGGACACACAAATTTACAGGTGCGACAGCCTGTGCAATACCAGAGCAAATCAGATGAAAGCAGCTTTTTTTTCAGGCCGAGAGATATCATGTGAAGAATTTTTCTGGGATCAAATTCAGGTATTATCTGGCTGACCGGGCAGACACCGGTACAACTGCCGCATTCAAAACATTCTTTGACATTTTCACCTTCCGGAAGTTCTGCTACTTCAAACTTAAACCGAGGTTCTAAATCTTCTTTATATATTGTCATAATTTCCTGCTCTTTAAGTGCCTAAAATGCCTAAAGTTGTGGTGCGCCTTCTGCGAGCTGTATCGCATAATGATTGGCTTGAGCTGCGAACCGCTAAAAGCGACAAAAATCGTCAGATCAATGCCTTTGTTAGGCATTTGTATGTACAGAAACTTGCCATCGCGCCTCAATAGTATCTGCGGATAAATCCGCACCACAATCCCATTCTATAAAATATCCTCCATTTGAAATCCGCATAAACTCATTTGTGTTTTTCAAATCGGCAAACGCTTCATATTTTAAATAAGGATTAACATCAAAAGTACCGATACGACCATCATCAGCAACTATTTGTAAAATATAATTATCATACGGGTTAACTTCTATAATTTTCATTGATCAAGTCCTCGGATTGGAAATGGTTTTTTGCCATTTACTGCCAATTCCCAGTCAACAAACAAGTCTTCTTGGTGAATTACAATCCAGGCAACTACCAGCTTATGTTTTTTGGGTGGCAACTCACCCGCCAGTAATGTCCCATCATGAATCGAATAAACGGCTACCTTTCCCTGATATTCAGCATGTATATGCGGCGTATGATGTTTCTCAATATCATGAAAAAACATCCGAATAAGAATCCCATAGAACATTGAAATTGTGGGCATTATATTTTCTTCTTGCAGTTTCTGTGTACAAGCCACTTCTCAAATGGCATCATTTCTTAACTTTAGCTCACTCTATGCATTTCAGGCACTATTTAGTTGCCGACAACCGGCCTTCAGCTTTAACCACCAACCCTTTTTTGCGAAATGCGGCTACATATTTTTCAACGTCTGTTCCGGACACCCCTATCTTTTCGGTCAAATCGTCAATAGCAATAGGCCCTTGTTTTTGTATGCGAAGTAAAGTCTCATTTCTATCTATTTCAGTACCTATTGACTTTGTCAGCTTCTCATTCACCTTATCCTTTATTTGCTGATCAGAATAATCACCTTCTTTACGGAATCCCTTTGTAAGGTTACCAAGCCCTGTCCGCAATTTTGCTTTCTCAAGCGCACTTCTCGCCGCCAAAAGCTTGATCTGCAACTCATCATCCTTACTAACGCCGCCGGGCTCTCTCAAAGGGCCAAGGGACTTGATTCTATCGGTAAAATCAGTGATCAACTTTACAAATCGCGGGCCCTCGGCCGCTGATGCCCATTTTAATACAAAACGGTCGCTATCAATACCGATCTTTGCCAATATCTTCCTGACAAATTCCTCCATTATCATTGCATCGTAATTACCAACCTGGTAATGACATTCTCCAAGGTGTCAACCACCCACAAAAACACCGTCTGTTCCAACACAAAAGGCATCTATAATAAAAAGTGGATCCATTCTCCCTGTACACATCATACGAATTGTTCTAACATTCGGCGGGTATTGATACCGTGCCACACCCGCTGAATCTGCAGCCGCATAACAGCACCAGTTACACATGAATCCAAGTATCTTAGGGTTAAATTTTTGGCCCATTGCTCCTCCTATCCTCCAAAGGCCTTTATCTGAGACCTGATCTGCTCGGTTGTAAAACCTCCCATAGATATAGCCAGTTTTGGACAATGGGATGCGCAAATCCCACAGCCTTTACAAGAGGCAGAAATAGTTTCTGCCTTTTTCTTCTTGCCTTCCTTGACCATTTGAATCGCCTGATACGGACAAAGGCTTACGCAAATCCCACACCCAATGCAAATTTCAGGATTCACCTTAGATACAATCGGCGCTACTGATATGACACCTTTTGCCAGAGGCAGCGCTGCCTTGCCGGCAGCAGATTTTGCCTGAGCAATAGATTCATTAACCGGTTTTGGGGAATGGGCAAGCCCACACATGAATATACCGTCAACAGCAAATTCAACCGGACGGAGCTTGACATGTGCCTCCAGGAAAAACTTATCCTTTGTCACAGGTACCTTGAGCATCTTTGACAGGCTATCAACATCGTTTGGCACTATTCCAACGCTCAGTACGAGAAGATCCGGCTCAAGGGTAATATCTTCATCAAGCATTTCATCAAAAAAAGTAACGGAAAGCTTGCCGTTTGTGTCAGTTGCAACAGGCGCTTTTTCCTTGTCATAATTGACAAAAACAACGCCTTTTTCTCTTGCCTTTTTATAGTAGTCTTCCATAAATCCGTAAGTACGTATATCTCTGTAAAGGATATAAATATTGGTATTCGGGTATTTATCTAAAATCCTCAACGCATTTTTCACGGCCTGACCGCAACATACCTTGCTGCAATAAGAAAGGTCATCACCCCGGGAACCAACGCATTGAATCATAACAACCTGCTGGAGATTTTCCTTCAGGTCACCGGAAGAAATAGCATTTTCCAATTCTATCTGGGTTATAACCTGTTTGGACGTTTCGTAACAATACTGCTTTGGCTCATACGGACGGCCGCCGGTGGCAATAATAATTACACCGTGCTCAATAACTTGTGTCCCCAAAGCAGAAGAAATGTTAGTGGCAAAGTTCCCCACATAGCCGGATACGCTTTCAATCTCAGCTCCGGTATAAACCTGTATCAAATCATTGGAAGCTATTTTTTTCTCAACTTCTTTAACTACTTTTCTTGGGTCCTCACCAGATAGCAGAGCGCTCACATTCCTCAAATTGCCGCCAAGTTTGTCTGACTTTTCTATTAGAAAGGTCTCAAATCCCTGCTCCGCCATACTCAACGCTGCTGTCATTCCTGAAATTCCACCACCTATGACCAGCGCTTTCGGTATAACAGGAATCTGCTGTTCCGGAAGCGGTTGCGACAGGATAGCCTTTGCAACCGCCATCCTGACCAGTTCCTTTGCTTTTTCCGTAGCTTCTTCAGGTTCTCCTGCATGCACCCACGAACACTGGTCCCTGATGTTTACCATTTCAAACAAAGCACGGTTCAGGCCGGTATCCCTCAGTGTTTCCTGAAACAATGGCTCATGTGTACGGGGTGTACAGGCGGAAACTATAACTCGATTAAGATTATGTTCTTTAATCTTTTCCTTTAAGATATGTTGAGCATCCTGAGAACAACTATACAGGCTTTGATCCGCATAAACAACGTGATCAAGAGTTGATGCATATTCTCTAACTGCAGCAACGTCAATAACGCCGGAAATATTGCTTCCACAGTGGCACACAAAAACACCTATTCTTGGCTCATCTTCTATTACAAGCTCTGGAGGGTATTCTTTTTTTTCAACCTGGCTGCCCCTTACTTTGTTTAGCAATGAGTCAACAGAAGCCACAGCGCCGGTTGCTTCCGTAACGCTCTCCGGGATATCTTTCGGCCCTCCAAAAGCGCCTGCCACAAAGATACCCTGTCTTGATGTCTGAAGAGGAGTAAAAGCTTTAGTGCTGCAAAATTCATACTTATTAATATCAATACCGCAGATACGAGCAAGATCATCAGCCCCTTCAGGTGATTCCAGACCTTCGGAAAGAACAACCATGTCAAAAGATTCTCCGTGATGAACTCCTCGCCCATCCACGTATGATATCCTCAATTGATCCCCTTGTTCCTGAATTCCCGCAATACGGGATCTGACAAATTTGATGCCGTATTTTTCCCTGGCTCGTTGACGGGATGCATCAAATTCCTTGCCCTGGGTCCTCATATCCATATAAAATATGGTTATATCAAGATCAGGGTCGTGTTCTTTTGCCACAGAGGCCTCTTTAATTGCATACATACAGCAAACTGAAGAACAGTATCCATTTCCACATGTTTCATCCCTTGACCCTATACACTGGAGGAATGCAATATTTTTTGGATGGCGCTGATCCGACGGCCTGACAATCACCCCTTCAGTAGGACCTGATGCACAAGTCAACCGCTCGAATTCTAAACTTTTAAGCACATCAGGATATTTGCCGAAACCGTGGCGGCCAAGAACTTCATCATCAATACGACCAAACCCGGGAGTCAATATTACAGAACCTACGGATAGATTGTGTTCTTCCTCTGTCTGGCTAAAATCTATGGCCTGCGCCTGACATGTTGAAACACAGATACGACACATCTCATGATTTAGAAAAAGGCACTCTATAGGATTGATATAAAAACTCGACGGCACTGCCTGGGGATAATCTTTATGAAGGCTTTTTGTTAACGCAAGGCTTTCATTAAATATATCTGCAGTTATAACAGGGCAATACATAGTGCATGTGCCGCAGGCAGTACAAAGATCCTGGTTTATGTATCGCGGAGCAGTATGCACGCGAGCGGTAAAGTTCCCTGCCTCACCCTGAACAGATTCCAATTGAGCGTTTGTCAGTATCTTTATGTTTGGAGACCGACCGGCCTCAACCAACTTTGGTCCGAGTATTCAGATAGCACAGTCACTGGTAGGAAAGGTCTTGTCTAATCGAGCCATTACCCCGCCAATTGATGCTGATTTCTCAACAAGGTAAACAAAATAACCCAGCTCAGAAAGATCCAAAGATGCCTGAATACCTGCCACACCGCCGCCTACGACAAGAACAGAACCCATTTTTGCTGTTTTACTTTTTTCTTTCATATTTATTATTCCAACTCACGTCTCATTTCCATATCATAGAGAACTCTTTCCTGTGTTTCCTGGATACCCAGAGCCTCCCGCCCTTTTTCAATACGATGGATCATCAATTGAGCCATCTTTACCGGATCGGATTCAACCGCCCACATTCCACCGTACAGTTCTTCAAATTCTTTGAACAGAAAATCAGTTAAAATCTTGCTTCCTGTTGTTGGAAATGTTCTCCCAAATACTACAAAAACGCCGCTTGCTACAAAATAGTGCCCGATTGATATGGCTTTTTCGCTCATCCACTCCGGCGCACAGCCGGCTGCAGGCACCTGGCAAATATCGTCACCAAGTCCTCCCTCACGAACAATCTCTGTTGCAGCCATCAGGATCCGACTGTTGTCCACACATGATCCCATGTGCAATACCGGCGGCAGGCCCACAGTCTCGCAGACCTCTCTCAAGCCAGGTCCTGCCAGCTCTGCAGCTTCAGGAGTCAGAAGTCCGGCACGCCCGCATGCAGTAGCGGCACAGCCAGTGACAAGTACGAGGACATTGTTGGCTATCAACTCCTTTACCACCGTGGTATGTACGTAACCTGAACGAACGCGCATACTGTCACAGCCTACAACTGCACCGATCCCTCTAATTCTGCCGTTTATAATATTGTCATTCAAGGGACGATATGAAGCGCGAAAAGTGCCTCCCAGCATATGATTGATGGTTTCTTGACTGAATCCTGCCACAATATCCATTTTGTTTTGCGGGATATTGACCTCTCCTCTCTGCGGGAATCTGTCAATTGCGCGCTGAATGATCTGTCGTGCTGTGTCCACTGCATTATGATGATGCACCTCTATATGTTCAGCGCCCGGAATCCGAGCCCTGTCGGAAGTAGTAATCACCTCGGTGTGGAAACATCCGGCTACAACTGGCAGAGACT
>JAJSZP010000002.1 GCA_030262775.1 Deltaproteobacteria bacterium
TCTCCTCCGGTAATTTCCACAAGTGGACATCTAAATGAATCAACCTGTTTTATGATCGGTTCTATTTCCATTTCAGTCCCATTTTCATATGCATAAATGGTGTCACAATAAGAACATCGCAAGTTGCATCCGGTCAGGCGCACAAAAACGCAGGGACGCCCGCTGTAAACAGATTCACCTTGAATGCTGTAAAATATTTCATTTACTACAAGAGACATATTCTACCTTGCCTAAAAGGCTAAAAAGACATATTCATAGATTAATTGAGCCAAGCTCAACAGTTATATAGTACGTTTTTAACAACATACAACGGACTACATGCAACAAACAATTTAATCTTCGGTTTATATCAGTTGATTTTGCAATAGTAAACATACTATAATCAATTTAATGGTTGGCAGCAAAACAACTGACCATGAAGGAAGTGTCAGGGGAATATGAAAACCATATGTTTATTGGAAAATACTATTCAGGAATATGCATGGGGATCTTACACAGCCATTCCTGAACTTTTAGATGAAAGTTCCCCTTCAGATGTTCCGCAGGCTGAGCTTTGGATGGGTGCACATCCTAAAGCGCCGTCAATGGTCAGATATAATGGCAAGATGGTATCTTTACAAAAGATTATTAAAGATCATCCTAAGGACATTCTGGGGGAAACGGTTGCTGATAAATTTAACAACAAGCTTCCGTATTTGCTAAAAATACTTGCTGCTGCCAGGCCCCTTTCAATACAAGCACACCCGAACCTTGCTCAAGCAAAGGAAGGATTTAATAGGGAAAGCGAACAGGGAATTTTCATAGATGCTCCAAACAGGAATTATAAAGATGCCAACCATAAACCGGAGTGTATTTGCGCTCTTACACCTTTCTGGGCATTGAATGGTTTCCGAAAAATTACCGGTATTCTTTTGTTTATGGAAAAAATCTGTTCTCAGAGTCTGGGGAGTATACTTGATGAACTCAGGAACCAACCTGATTCAAAAGGGCTGAAGAGTTTTTTTCAAGCCCTTTTGATGCTTGATCAAAAAAAGAAAAAACAGGTTATAGACGAGGCGGTAAATAACGCACAAAAGCTTGAAAAAAAAGACCCTGTGTTTGAATGGATAATAAAGCTTTCAAAAGAATATCCTGGAGATACAGGTGTGCTTTCACCTGCGTTTCTAAATCTTATCTGTCTTAAACCAGCCCAGGCCATGTTTTTATTTGCAGGAGAACTACATGCATATCTTGATGGTTTAGGCATAGAGTTGATGGCTAATTCGGATAACGTGTTAAGAGGCGGACTGACTCCCAAGCATGTTGATGTTTCTGAAATACTGAAAGTTGTAAATTTTGAAGAAAGAGATATAAAAATTTTACAGTGTCAGGAAAACAACAGTAATGAATGTATATATTCGAGCAGAGCTGAAGAATTTATTTTGTCTGTAATTTCTGTGGATTCAACAAAAAACTATACAAGTCCGGCGGTAAGGAGTGCGGAAATATTGCTGTGTACGGATGGTCAGGCAACCATCATAGATTTTAATAATAATGAAAAGATATCTTTAAAAAAAGGAAAATCCGTAATTGTGCCCGCATCGGTGAAGGTATATAGTATTCAAGGGAAAGCTGTTTTTTACAAAGCATCTGTAAATAGCTTATATTAGCTCATAGCTCATAGTTAAATGATTGAATCCTTTTTGCTATCAGCTGTGAGCTATGAGCTAATATAAGCTATGAGCGCAAACAAAGAGAGCATTCAATGAATTGGAAATATATACAAAAAGTTTTGATAATTATTCTTTTGATGGGAGCTGTTTTTCTCGCTGCCACAGGATATTTGGATAAGCCGATAGAAAAAATTGGAATGGGAAAAATTTCCAGTTCTAATGAAGAGTATTTAACAAATTCATTTGATAAAGCCGTAACCGGATTTTTAGTTCTATCCGGCATAAAGAGCGGATTAGCTGTCATTGAAGGGTCGGAAGTAGGTATAGGGTTTAACCTTGAAATTGGTGATATTGTTCAATCTGTTTATGATTACGTGGATATCGCATGGAAAACCGCTCTTGCCGGCGGTACAGTAATACTCCTGACACGTTTACTATTGCAATCCGTGGCTTTAATAGACCACTGGTGTCTTTCCATGATGTTTGCGGCTTTATTTGCTTTTTTAATTGTAAGCTGGTTTTTCCCAAAGTATGTCAAAACTTCAAGATTGTTAAAGGAAGCGACTTTCTATCTTATAGTTTTTTCTTTTGCTTTGTATATAGTGCTTCCCTTTTCGATTACAGGCGCTGCTTTTTTATCTGAAAAAATTACAAAACCGCTTATTCAGGAATCTCATCAAAGTTTTGAAAATATTAAAGAAGACTTTTCTTTGGAATCCATCACAGATAGCTTGTTCCCGGATGAACAGGAAAAAGATGGTTCCTGGTTTTCCGAGTTGAACATGAAGGCAAAATATGAAAAAACAAAATACCGCCTAGAAGAACTTGCTCAATACTTTAAGGAAAAATCAAAAAACATAGCAATCTGGACGATTCAACTTATTGCCGGATACTTATTTGATGCCATAATATTTCCTGTTACATTCTTTATTATACTTTTTGTAATTACAAAGAGCATTTTGGTGTATCTTTTTGAAAACAGGAGATATCAATCTTTTAAAGAAGATATAGAATCAATGGTGAAAAAATATTATGGTTCTTCAGAAAAAACTGTGAGGAAGCCATATCGGCAGTTACCCATAAGACATACACAAAAAACGATTGCCGGAAATAAAAAGATGCTTTAGCAAAAAGCTCAGAATTCATAATGCGCAAAAAATGAGGAGAGCGGGCGTACTACTTCATTTTACGTCGCATAGCCGAAGGATACAGCGTAGCACAGCCCCACCGTGGATAGATATATAACGTTTGTCAAACTTAATGAATTGGTAAAAATTTTTTGAATAAGCGTTGGATGGCTAAGTAAAAAGGCTTATATACAAGCTTAATAGTTTGTAATATCACTGACAAATCCCTCAAAATCATTTTTCAGCAAAAAACGGGAAATAATCTCGCTGACTTTACCGGCAGTGTCAACCCGATAATGCCCCTTTTCGTTACGCCCTGCGATTTTTTTAGCGTTTTCTACGATAGTTTGAAGTGATGCTGTTGTAATCTTAACATTAACATGTATTTCAATTAGATCTTTTTCATTTGTCATGATCGTAACAATCCTTAATATTGTGTTGAATTTAAATATGAAAGCTCTTAAAAACTATTATCAGGAGCATAAAATAAGGTCAAGTATCGAAAATTCACATTATTAAAACATGTTTAAGTGGTTAGTAAAAAGAATGGCTTTTTGCGAAACCCTCACATTTAAAACAACTAAAAAGAAGGAGAAAAAAGAATGAAAAAAATGAAAGTATTATTGGTGCTGTCTATCGTTGCTGCTTTTATCATGGTTTTGAGCGGACCGGCATTTACAGAGGAAGCGAATAAAATTAATATAAACAAGGCATCGTTAGAGGAACTTATTCAACTTAAACGAATCGGTCCGAAATATGCAGAGAGAATTATTGAGTATCGGGAAAAGAACGGTCCATTTAAAAAGCCAGAGGATATTGTAAAAGTAAAGGGAATTGGACCGAAGACATTTGAATTGAATAAGGATTTGATTACAGTTAAATAATCCGGAAGAAGAAAATATATTTATCACGAAAGCACAAAAGGACGAAAACACGAAAATTTCATTGCGGATTTTGTAAAGAAATATTTTTTAAAGGTTCTGGTCAAAAGGTGAATACAGATCATAACTATCAGATTAAATAATTCAATTTTTACTTGACATGGAATCTGAAATATGTTCAATTACTGAACGTTTAAAAAATGAATATCTTAAAATTTACTTTAATTATGATAGGCAACAGTTTCTCTAACTGCACTATGTAACCCACCAGGCGGAGCTATTTTTACAGTACGAGACCTTTGCAAAATACTGAGACCTTTGAAAAATGGTAATTTTTGTTCGAGTTCAAAGAAGGCGAAAATTTCAACCACAGGAATATATAGAATATTTCGAGGATTGAAATTTGAGTCTGACGCAGAAATCGGGCATAAAGTGCCGTTTCGCAAAGGTCTCATACTAATTATCCAAAGGTTTCATTATAGATGGCTTTGTAAAAAGTATCACATCTCAACATGTATCCAATTTTCTAATAAAGCATTCCCAATAAATGGGGTTTTTCCCTTCGCTCCAATAAACAATCAGTATCCAGCAACAAGCAACCAGAAACGAGACCTTGGTCTCGAAACCATTCTATGGACAATCAAGACTTACGCACCCTCCAAATTCTTGAAGAGATAGAGAAAGATAAAACTCCAAGTCAGCGATACCTTGCCGGTAAACTGAATATTTCTCTTGGTCTGGTTAATTCTTTTATAAAAAGACTTGCCCAAAAAGGATTATTCAAGATTAAAAATATTCCTAAAAACAGGGTCAAATATATACTTACTCCCAAAGGCGCTGCTGAAAAAACACGTCTGACTTATAAATATATCCAGTATTCATTTCAGTTCTATAAATCAGCACGTGAGAAATTACGAATCTTATTTTACGGTTTAACAAAAAACGGTAATAAGAAAATTGTCTTTTACGGTGCCGGCGATCTTGCCGAAATAGCATATATATCTTTGATAGAAGTACCTATCGAGTTAGTCGCAGTTATTGATGATTATAAAGCAGGTGAGATATTTATGGATTTCGTGATTACAGGCTCAGATTACCTAAGTACAATTTATTTCGATAAAATCATTATAACCGGCATTGATGACACTGAAAATATTTTAAATAGTATATTAAAAAAAGGAATTTCACGAAGCAAAGTGGCAATGCTGCAGTAATGATAATTATCAGAGCCATTTTGCAAAGGTCTATGGAGGTTTTGGAACTGCCTCTAATAGCATAGTTAAGGTATGAGTAATGGAAAGGAATCTTGAAATTAGTAAAATAATAAAAGATATGCCCCACGAATCACTTCAGGAGATAAAGTGGATCTTCGCTATTAATGAGGATAGGTTGTTCGAAGACATAAACAATTTGCACAACGACATCTTTTTTGGAAATATGAATTTACTATACACCAAACAAGCCAAATGAACATTTACTGAATATCCGTATTAATCAGTGGTTTGAATTATTGATGGAGTTCCGTAAAGGTCTTATTTGAAAAACACCTTGAGGAGGTGATAATATGCTTATTGAATACATCAATAAAGCAATGAGTGAAGCAACTTACGATAAGCTGGGAGAAAGTAGTTTTGCCGGTAAAATTCCACAATGCCCTGGTGTTGTAGCCTTTGGAGAAACGTTGTATAAATGCCAGCAAGAATTGAGATCCTCACTTGAAGGGTGGTTGATCATAAAAATCAGGCATGGTGATACTTTGCCGGTAATAGGCAGGATAAATTTAAATAAAAGAATGCCGGCTCCAAAAGAGGCAGTCGCTCATGGGTAAATGGAATCCATGTAAACGGAGAGATTTCATAAAGAAGCTAAAGAAACTTGGCTTTGAACCACCTGAACCAGGAGGACGTCATTTCTATATGCGTTATGGTACCTATACACTCACATTGCCTGGTAACAAAGAATATTCTGTTCCACAAATTAAAATGCTTCTCAATGAGATTGAATATGGAATAAGCAGGAAAATCTCCATTGAAGAGTGGAGCAATCTTTAAAGAAAATATTTCCGACTTATACTTCAATCATTAAAATGCATGATAATCTATAATTTTTACGAAGTGTATGAAATATCTCCTTTCTGTGAGACCTTTGCAAAACGTCCCTTTTTGCCCAATCTCTGCGTCAGGCTCAAAGTCCGGGATCTTCGACTTGACCTTGAACAAAAATGAACATTTTTCAAAGATCTCTCTGTTTTTTCAAAAGAAAACTAGTTTCCCCTCTGCGCTCCCGAGCCTGTGGTGAAAAATACAGCTTTAAAGGTTCCATTCGTGAATATTCGTGTTAATTCGTGGTTTCAAAGTGTTTCAAGATAAAGGCAGAAGTGTGAATGAACCGATTAATTAAGGCATTATCGACGATCACAAGCTGGATGGAGCGGATGAATATTTCCTATATGGTTTTTGGCGGAATAGCCAACAGCGTATATGGAAATCCCAGGCAAACGTTTGATGTGGATATTAAATTTTCATTGGAATCGAAATACAAAATGGAACAGTTTGTTGAGGACTTAAAATCAATAGCGATACTGCTTTCGGATGAACCAATACAGTTTATAAAGGAAACAAATGTTATTCCGATTGAAATAGATGATGTGCGTGTGGATCTGGTAGTTGCGGATCTGCCGTTTGAAATAGATGCCATTTAAAGAAATAGATATGTTGCCTTTTCAAATACAAAGATAAAAGTCTGTTTACCGGAGGATTTGATCATACAAAAAGCGGTTTCCACAAGGGAAAAGGACTGGCTGGACATCAGGAATGTTATAGAAAACCAGCGCGACAAAATGGACTGGAATTATCTGCTAAAACATTGCAAAGACCTTTCTGATTTTTTAAATAACAATCAGATTTATGATAGAATTAAAAAGTGGAAAAATGAAGAATCCCTATGAAATGATGCATGATAAGATGTCTAAATTTAATGAATGGGAGAGAAATTACATGAAAAATCTTCCTGTTCAAAAACGTCTGGAACAATTCTTAATCCTTTACGATCTTAGTCTGGATTCTTCAACGGGAACCGTTGAAAGAGTGCGCAAGGAACATCTGCAAAGCTTGATAGAAACGAAAAAGATATTAAGAAAGGCGGAAAAAAAAAGAGTAATAAAATGATGGCAGTGAAAATCTTTTATGTAAATTTGTGTATGTTCCGAAGACGCCATATTCAAATAGAGTGCCCCTCGGTCGTAAAGCAAAACCGGAAGAGATCAGCTCAAGTATCATTTATCTTGCATCAGATGCTTCAAGTTATGTTACCGTGCATAATATTATAGATGGAGGGTGGACAATTTGGTGATAAATAAATCAGATTAATTGGGAGTAATATAATGCAAACAATAATACTTTGCGGCGGGTTAGGGACTCGTCTTCGGGAAGAAACCGAATTTCGTCCTAAACCAATGGTGGAAATAGGCGGTAAGCCTATTCTATGGCATATAATGAAAATATATTCTCATTACGGGATTAAGGACTTTGTTCTTTCCCTGGGCTACAAAGGTGAAATGATAAAGGAATATTTTTATAATTATGAAATCCTAAGTAATGATTTTACAATAGAGCTCGGAAATAAAAAAAATATTGAAATACATAGTAATAATGCCGAAAAAGACTGGCGTATTACTTTGGCTGACACTGGAGATAAAGCGCTTAAAGGCGCCAGGCTGAAGCGTGTACAGCAGTATATCGATGATGACACTTTTATGTTGACTTACGGCGATGGGTTTGCTGATGTGGATATTAATGCCCTATTAGCCTTTCATAATAAACACGGAAAGCTTGCAACAGTAACCGGTATCAACCCTGCTTCCCGCTTTGGCGAGCTGAAAATTAAAGGCAATCAGGTTGAATCTTTCAGTGAGAAGCCAAGGGATGGTGACGGCCTTATTAATGGCGGATTCTTCATCTTCAACAAGGGTATTTTTGATTATCTTTCAATAGATGAAAATTGTGATCTGGAAATAGGCCCCCTTGAAAAGATTGCAGGCGAAGGACAGCTAATGGTTTATAAACACAGAGGTTTTTGGGCCTGTATGGACACAATTCGGGATATGGAGTATTTGAATAAATTGTGGGTTGAAGGCAAGGCTGAATGGAAGGTGTGGGAATAGATAGCTAAGAGCTAATAAATTATGTTTGGCAACGTGTATAAAGAAAAAAAAGCCCTCATCACAGGCAATACCGGTTTTAAGGGTTCTTGGCTTGCTCTATGGCTCTTAAATCTGGGGGCCAGAGTTGTGGGCTATTCCTTGGATCTCCCGACGGATCCCAATCATCACGAAATTTTGAATCTGGATTTTGAAACAATCTCTGGTGATGTCCGTGATTTAGAAAAACTCCGAAAGGCCATCGAATCTTTTCAACCGGATATTGTCTTCCATATGGCGGCTCAATCTCTAGTGCTAAAATCCTATAAAAGCCCTGTGGAAACATTTGAAACCAATGTTATTGGAACGGTTAATGTTTTTGAGGCATGTCGACGGGTAGAGTCGGTAAAGGCTATTGTAAACGTTACAAGCGATAAATGTTACGAAAACAGGGAATGGATTTGGGGATATCGGGAAAATGACCCAATGGGCGGCCATGATCCTTACAGCGCATCAAAAGGATGTGCAGAATTGGTCACCGCCAGTTATCGGAAATCCTTTTTCCCACTCGAAGAGTATCAGAAAAGCCATCAGACCCTCGTAGCAAGTGCCAGGGCTGGAAATGTAATTGGTGGTGGTGACTGGGGAGATAATCGGCTTGTTCCTGACATTATGCGGGCCACTAGTCAAAATGAGAGAGTGCAAATTCGTAATCCGCAGGCAACACGCCCCTGGCAGCATGTTTTGGAACCTTTATCGGGATATTTGCTTCTCGGGCAACAATTGCTCGAAGGTAAAAGTGGATTTTCTGAAGCGTGGAATTTTGGTCCGAGTTATGAAGGTCATAGAAATGTGCTTGCCGTCGTCAGGGAATTACAAAAACACTGGTCAAACATTGATTGTGAGATCAAGGCCGATGAAAAAAATCCACACGAAGCCAATTTTTTGAAACTGGATTGCTCAAAGGCGTATGCAAAACTGAAATGGAAATCGGTGTGGGATAGTTCCAATACATTCACAAAGACTGCACAATGGTACAAAGAGTATTATGAATCAAACCATGCTCGCAGCGAAGAACAATTGGCAGTATATATAACTGATGCGAAACATAACCAAATATCATGGGCCGTTTAATGAGAATCAATAAACTTCCATTAGAAGGCGGCTTTGTCATTGAACCGGAACCTTTTAAGGATGTCCGCGGATTATTCGCCCGGGTTTTTTGTGAGCAAGAACTACAACATATTTTGCATAACAAAAATATCGTTCAGGTCAACCACTCTCTTACCAGACAGAAAGGTGCTATCCGCGGGATGCACTTCCAGAAACCGCCCAAAGCGGAGATCAAAATGGTCAAATGCCTGCGCGGTTCAGTCTCCGATGTTATGATAGATCTGCGAAGTGATTCTTCAACTTTTCTAAAATGGCATGGAGAAAAGCTCTCTGCTGAAAACATGAAGATGATGTACATCCCTGAAGGGTTTGCGCATGGATTCCAAACATTAGAAGAAGATTGTGAACTCCTTTATTTTCATACGGAGTTTTACAGTCCCGAACATGAAGGTGGTGTGCGTTATAACGATCCTATAATCAACATTTTGTGGCCTTTGGAAGTTACTGAAATATCCGACAAAGATGAAAGATATTCTTTGCTGCCTCAAGATTTCGAAGGGATTCAACTCTAATGAAATGCCGTTTTTGTCACCATAAATTGACTCACGAATTCATTGATCTGGTAAACGCTCCTCCGTCAAATTCTTTTTTAACAAAGAAACAGTTAAGCGAACCTGAGATTTTTTATCCTCTGAAACTAATGGTATGTGAAGAATGCTGGCTTGTCCAGGTTGATGAATACAAGAAATCAGAAGAGATCTTTAATCAGAACTACGCATATTTTTCTTCTTACTCCACCTCCTGGTTGGAGCACGCTAAACGATACGTTGAAATGATTATTGGTCGTTTTGGGTTCAATGAAAAATCTCATGTGATCGAAATCGCATCAAACGATGGTTATCTGCTGCAATATTTTCAATTAAAGCATATCCCTGTTCTTGGTATCGAACCCGCCACGAATGTAGCCATGTCGGCACAGGAAAAAGGTATTGAAACGATTGAAGCCTTTTTCGGGGCAAATTTGGCCAACCGACTTGTCTCACAGGATAAAATGGCGGATCTAATCATAGGAAACAACGTATTTGCGCATGTGCCTGATGTAAATGATTTTGCAGCAGGACTGAAGATTGCACTTAAAGACAACGGCGTTATTACATTAGAATTCCCTCATCTTATGCAGCTTATTGAACAAAATCTATTTGATACCATCTATCACGAGCATTTCTCATATTTTTCATTTTCCATTGCAAAACTTATTTTCGAGAAACATGGCCTTGAATTATTTGACGTCGAACAAATATCTACGCATGGCGGCTCATTGCGCATATATGGCAAACATAAAGATGATGCTTCAAAGAATATTTCCCCAAAGGTTACGGCACTTCTTCATGAAGAAAAAGTAAAAGGAATGCAGACAACCGAATATTATGACGGATTCCAGAATAAAGCAGATAGAGTGAAGTACGATTTGATTGATTTTCTTATAAAACAGAAAAAAAACGGTAAAAAAGTAGCGGCTTATGGAGCGGCGGCAAAGGGCAACACTCTGCTTAATTACTGCGGTTCGAAAAAAGATTTGATTGAATTTGTAGTTGATGCTTCTCCTCATAAACAGGGCATGTTTTTGCCCGGCAGTCACATACCCGTTGTTACGGAAAAAGAAATCAAAAAAACAAAGCCGGATTTTGTGATTATTTTGCCGTGGAATATTAAAAATGAGATAATTGAGCAGTTAAGTTATATTCAGGAATGGGGAGGAAAATTTGTTGTGCCGATTCCTGAAATCAGAACATTTTGATCAATGAAAGCGATGATATGAAAATATTAGTCACCGGTGCAACAGGGTTTATTGGAAATTATGTTGTCGAAGAATTGCTAAAATATGGACATAAAATAATAACGACTTCAATCGAATATAAAAATCAGATACAATTTAGTTGGATAGAAAAAGTAGATTATATTCAAGCTGATTTAAACAGAGATAAGGAGAATTGGTTTGTCTTTTTTAATGAACCCGACCAAATAATCCACCTTGCCTGGGAAGGATTACCTAATTATAATGAACTGTTTCACATCGAACGAAACCTGCCACGAAACTGTTGTTTCTTAAATAAAATAATTGAAAAAGGATTGAAAAAGGTTGTTGTTATTGGAACCTGCTTTGAATATGGGATGCAAAGTGGAGCCCTACAAGAAGATATGAAAACAATGCCTGAAAATCCTTATGCCATAGCAAAGGATACCTTTCGAAAGTTTTTGGAACAACTGCAAAAAAAGAATGATTTTGACTTCAAATGGATTCGCCTGTTTTACATGCATGGAAAAGGACAGAGTCCCAATTCAATCCTTTCGCAATTGGACAGGGCGTTGGAAAATAGAGAAACCACCTTTAAAATGTCGGGAGGTGAGCAATTACGAGATTACCTGCCTGTTGAAAAGGTTGCTGAATATATCGTTAAGATTGCAATGCAAAATAAAGTGCGTGGAATTATTAACTGCAGCAGCGGCAAGCCCATTTCTATCAGGAAGTTTGTGGAAAATTACCTGGAGAAGAAACAAAAAAGTATTCACTTGAATTTAGGATATTATCCATATCCTGATTATGAACCGATGGCTTTTTGGGGTGATAATAAAAAATTGAAGATGGCTTTGGGAGATAGTGCATGAAATGCAGTTTGTGCCAAAACGATAATCTTTCGACATTATATACGGTGCCAAATGTTCCGGTTTTCCAGAATAAGACGTATGCGACTGTGAGCGAGGCGAAAAACATAATGACTGGAAATGTGGAATTAGTCATGTGCTCAAACTGCGGTTTTATATTCAATGCAGATTTTAACAGGAAGGTTATGAGTTATGATGCTCAGTACCAAAACGAACAGGCACATTCGCATTACTTTCAGAGATATCTTAGGGAGCTTATTGAGCTGTTTGCAGAAAAAAGATTTCACGGGATGAAGATTATCGAAATTGGATGCGGCAAAGGGTATTTTTTGGAAATGCTTCGGGAAAAAGATTTTGATGTCATCGGTTTTGATCCTGCATACGAGGGGGACAGCCCGAATATAGTAAGGGATTACTACTCAGATCAATATTCACATTTGAACGCCGATTTAATTGTTTTGCGCCATACCCTGGAACATATTGATGACCCTCTGAAATTTTTGCGCGGAATAGCGCGTGCTGTCAACTACAACGCCAAGATATTTATTGAGGTTCCCAGTTTTGAATGGATACTTGAGAAAAGAGCTTTTTGGGATGTTTTCTATGAACACTGCAACTATTTCACCCTTGAGAGCCTGGCCAGTCTTTTTCAAGAATCAGAGCAAGGTTTGTTGTTCAACAACCAGTATATGTATTTACTATCTGATTTAAGTAACTTGTTTGAACAGGCTGTATCTGCAAAGGAGACGCTCCATAAATTTAAAATTTCTAAGATGGATGAATTGCTGCTATTTTACAGGAAGTTCGTTCAAAGTCATCCAGGGATGTTGGTGTGGGGCGCTGGCGCAAAAGGTGCAACCTTTGTGAGACTGACCGATCCTAATAGAGAATATATTTCTGCCGTTGTTGATATTAATCCTAAAAAGCAGGGACGGTTTGTTGCTAAAACCGGTCATAGTATCATAAGCCCTGAACAACTAACTGATTTTGCCGAAGAGAGGGGCATACTCGTGATGAATGATAATTACTATAAAGAAATACAGGAACAGATAAAAGGAAAACATTTTAACCTTTATAGCCTTGGAGCAATTCAATGAATCCAATTGAACGATTTAGGAAAGAGTGCCTTGAGCGTACAAAGTTAAACAGAAAGAATGACAAGCTCGTAAATGCGGCAAGAGCCTTTATGAAGGAATCCACTTTGCCACAATACTCCTATAACTTTACATGGCTTGGCCGCCCAATTATTCAATATCCTCAGGACATCATTGCCATGCAGGAGATTATCTGGCATGTAAAGCCTGATCTGATTATTGAAACCGGTATCGCCCACGGTGGGTCCCTTATTTTTTTTGCCTCCATACTGGAACTTTTAGGCGGTGACGAACAGGTTTTGGGGATAGATATTGATATTCGTGAGCACAATAGGATGGAGATTGAAAAACATCCCATGTTCAAACGAATTACAATGATTGAGGGCTCGTCTATTGATGAAGAGATCGCCAAACAGGTTCATGATTTTACGAAGGATAAAAAACAGATTATGGTCGTCCTTGATTCCATGCACACCCACGACCATGTGCTAAAGGAGCTGGAGCTTTATTCTCCCCTGGTAACAAAAGGAAGTTACTGTGTGGTCTTCGATACTGTAATAGATGACATGCCCGACGAGATGTTCCCCGACCGCCCCTGGGATAAAGGCAATAATCCTAAAACCGCGGTATGGGAGTTTCTGAAAACCAATGACCGATTTGTTGTGGACAATGAAATCGAAAACAAACTCCTCATCACCGTTGCACCTGATGGTTATTTGAAATGTGTGAAGTAAGTCACGATTCTCGGGATGTAGCGTGTCAGTAATAAGACAAAATATTATCGCCAATTTTGCCGGGAATACCTGGCAGGCCCTCATGGGTCTGGCGTTTATACCCCTGTATATCAAATTCATGGGGGTTGAATCCTATGGGTTAATCGGTATTTTTGCTACGCTCCAGGCGATGTTTGTCATTTTGGATATGGGCATAACTGCTACACTGAGCCGTGAAATGGCGCGGCTCTCCGTGCTGCCGGGCAGGGAGCAGGAAATGCGCAATCTGGTCCGATCCCTGGAAATTATTTACTGGTGTGTAGCCATATTCATCGGAATGGCCGTCATGGCAATATCGCCTTTCATTGCGCATAACTGGGTTAAGGCAAGCCAGTTATCTCCCCAAACAATTGAACAGGCGTTTCTAATCATGGGATTCGCAGTGGCGCTCCAATGGCCGGCCTCTTTTTACTCCGGTGGGCTGATTGGTCTTCAGAGGCAGGTCCTGTTAAATCTAATCAATATCGGCGTGAGCACTATGCGCGGCGTGGGCGCTGTTTTGATCCTGTGGTTGATCTATCCAACAATTCAAGCCTTCTTTTCATGGCAAATCATTATCAGTATCATAAACACCTGCCTCTTGGCTTTCTTTTTCTGGCACAGACTTCCGCGTACCGAAAAAAGGGCATCTTTTCAAAAACAGCTCCTTGCAGGGGTTTGGCGATTTGCTGTCGGGATTAGTGGGATCACTTTCCTCTCGGTGATTCTGATGCAAATGGATAAGATTATTTTAAGCAAGATGCTTTCTCTTGAAATGTTTGGCTATTACACACTGGCCAGTACAGTAGCAATAAGTCTTTATCGTCTTATCAACCCTGTTAATGCCGCAATTTTTCCAAGAATCACTCAATTTGTTTCACTCGTTGACCAGGATGGATTGAAACAACTCTATCATAAAAGTTGTCAGTTTATGTCAGTCCTGATCTTGCCCGTTACCGTTGTTGTCGCTATGTTTTCTTATGAAATTCTGCTTATCTGGACGCAAAACCCGGTAACGGCTGAAAAGTCTCACCTCTTGGTGAGCATTCTAATTTGCGGTACAGCCCTTAACGGACTGATGAATATTCCATACGGACTGCAACTAGCACATGGATGGACAAGGCTGACTTTATATGTCAATTTGATTTCTGTGATTCTGCTCATGCCGCTGATTATTTTCATGACCAATCATTATGGGGCTATAGGCGCCGCAAGCGTATGGGTGATACTGAATGTAGGTTACGTCTTGATTGCTATTCATTTCATACATAGACGTTTACTACCGTCTGAAAAATGGCGTTGGTATTGGCAGGATGTAAGCTTGCCGCTTGTGGCCGCGTTTCTGACGGCAGGTGCAGGCAGAATATTGTTTTGCTATGTTCCTTTTACACAGCCAATGATGCTTTTATCAATATTTATTGTTTCGTGCTTCACGCTGGCGATAACGGCGTTGGCTGCTCCGCTTATGAGGTCATGGGTTTTTGCTCAATTGATCAGACTGAAAATATCTTACGGAAATTGATGTGAAAAATACAAAGGCACAGAATCAGCACCAAATTATACGATGAGATTCATATGAAAAGTCCATTTTTCTCTATTTTTCTTCCCGCAAAAGGCAGGTTGGAATACTTGGCTGAGGCTATCGAGAGCGTTCTGCTTCAAGATTTCCAGAATATAGAGCTTGTAGTTTCGAATAACGGTGCAGATGCTGCTTTACGCGATGTTGTAGAGAAGTATCGGAGCAATGCCGAGGTCAGGTATGTCGAACAACCAGAAGTGCTTAACATGCCGACACATTGGGAGAAAGTAACGCAAGAGCTGGTTGGTGAATATATTCTGATTCTGACTGATCGGTCTGTACTCAAAGCAGGGGCACTGCATTATCTGCATAGACAGATAACGAAGGAAGATGAACGACCTAATGTTATTTCATGGCCATGGGATCTATATTACGACCATTTAAAAATTTTACTGCCCTATCAAGCCACTGAGAAAAAGATGCAGGTGTTAAGTTCTGAGTCCCAACTAATGAATGCTGCAAACGGTATTAGTCAATTTCCATATGCATTGCCTCGCGGACTCAATTCATGCGTGCGTAACGATTTTATCAATCATATGCGTGTGAAACACGGGGCAATATTTCGTCCTCTCACTCCTGATTTTTCATTCGGGTATTTGTGTTTGCTGAACACAAGCAAATTTTTTTACATTGAGCGCCCTTTGTTCGTGTCTCAAGGATTGATGGTTAGCAATGGAGGTAATTCCTTTGGTGGGGATGCTTCCCCATACTTCAATTCCCTAAATCTTAAGAATCCGTTCCAGCATGTACCATTAAAATTGCCGCTAGTACAGAATGGAATACATGAAGATTTTTTAGCGATGGCCTCTTTGTGCGGGCGTGATGACCTGTTGAAAGTTTGGAATAGACAGAACTATTATTTGGAATGCTTTGCCGAAATCGATGCGAAGAGAGAAACTGGAATTTTGAGAAATGATTGGATTGATGAAATGGAACGCGCGCTTGTTCAGACCTTAATGAAAGAAAGCCATGAGATACAACAAGGCGTTAAGTACACTAGAACAACGATAACAAAAATCCGCACTCGAATTATCGGGCTAATAAAAAAAATACTTGGCGCAAGACTTGAAACTATCCGGCGGTATGTGTTGCTCGGGAAAAGGGGTGGGGTTACTTGCCAGACTGCACTAGAAGCAGCGGGGTTAGATGCTCTGAAAATAAAATGAAGATTGCTTACGTAGATTATTATCAGAGCGGACATTCTCCTCACAAGGATCCACTGACTATCCCAGTTGCGCTACAGCAGATCGGTTACGAGGTTGTGCTGATATCATGCAATCCGGCATTCGATGGCATCAAGCAATTAAACGGACTTCCTGTGCTTTCCCTGGAAATGGTGGAGGAAGATGGGTGGAGTTCCCTTGGCTTTACCGGTGTGGTGTTTGCCTCGCGCTTGGATGTGAGATTTACTCCAGCGGTACGTAGAATACGTGAGAGTGGTTTGCGTTTAGTCATTAAGGCTGATACTGACGGCACATGGGGTCATCCTATACCACCTAATTACTTGCGTGCGCGGCCATTGGCGGAGGGTCCAATCAACTGGTTGAGGCATCTTAAATGGCGGCTACCAATAAAATACTGGGTAGAAAAAAAGTTGGAGCAAGTAAGATTGGCGGATGCTGTCATAGTAGAAAGCCCTGCTGCTGCAGTGAACGCTACGTCTATTCTATTGCATTGGGGTCTGGGTAGTCTTGCGCAGAAGATCCGTTTTATCCCGAATCCTGTTTCACCTGTTGCGCTGTCTTTGCCATTGAGAGAGCAACGCTGCGATCGCATCGTTACTGTTGGGCGCTGGGAAGATCGGGAGGTGAAAAATACCAAAACAATGTTGTGCGTTGTTAGCCAGTTTCTTAATGTGAATAAGAAATTTGACTTTGAAATTATTGGCACTGGTCTGGATGCCGATGAAGTTTCTGAATACCTATGGGAGTATATTGATTCAGGAAGGGTAAAAATAATCTCCGAGTTACCATATCTGAAGCTGCAAGAACGGCTCGGGCAGGCCAAAATCACGCTGATCCCGTCCACATTAGAGAGCTTTTGCTTTGTTGCAGCGGAGGCGCTATGTGCTGGGTCATCTATAGTTGCTACGCCGATTGAATCTCTGATCTATCTGACCGGAGGAGGATGTTGGGGGTCAATTGCTCGCGGTTTTGGAGAGGAGCAGATTCTTGCGGCGTTGATATGTGAGGTCGAAGCATGGGAACGAGGTTTAAAAGATAGTGATGGATTGTCTTGCTTTTCCCGTAAAAGATTTGATCCACATGACATAGCCCATCAATTTGCAAATTTGTTCGGAAAGGAATAGAAACGAGGTCTCCCAGGGATGAGCTTCAGGGACAAGTACTATTGGGGTAAGAAGGATTTATTGAGAAATGCAAAGATGTTTTGTCGGCCAAAGAAAAACATAAGGAGATACCAAGATCACAAATGCAAGTAGTCTCCATAATCGGTGCAAGCAGTTTCATCGGAACACATTTATTGGAGCGCCTGTCGCTGTGCAGTGATCTGCACCTCAGGTTGCTGGTTAACAGAAATCCGAATTTAATTTTGCAGGAATCGGATAAAGTCTCTATAATTCGAGGTAATCTTCTTGATACCAAGACGTTGAACGGCCTTGTTAAAACAGGTTGTATTGTAATCAACTTGGCTTATCTCAGTGGACGTCGCCCTGAGGAAAATTTCGCAGCAATAAATAACCTCGTGGAAGTTTGTTCAAGAGCAAAGATAAGACGCCTGATCCATTGCAGTACTGCAGTAGTTTCGGGGAGGGTTTCTGCTGACAGAGTTACGGAAAATACTCCAAACAAACCAGTAAAGGAATATGAAGTCACAAAGCAAAGAATAGAAAAAATCATTCTGGAAAAATCTAATGGATTGTTTGAAACAATTATTTTGCGACCAACGGCTGTTTTCGGTAAAGGCGGCAGTAATCTGATTAAGCTTGCGGATGATCTGCTGTGTGAAAATAGATTGGTAAATTATATTAAATCATGTATTTACCAGTTTCGCAGAATAAATCTCGTCTATATAGATAATGTTGTAGCAGCAATTGAATTTTTCATAAAAACAGATCGGACTATAATTGGTGAAACCTTCATTATTTCTGATGACGAGGATCCTTCCAACAACTATCGCTATATTGAAAAGTATCTGATGAAGAGAATGGGTTGCAAGCCATATCCTGTTCCACCTGTTTCAGTGCCCTTCCTGATTTTGAAATCCCTGCTCTGGCTCTCAGGGAGAACCAATGACAATCCGGCGCTTGTTTATGATTGCGGGAAAATCCTTTCCTCGGGTTTTAAGAAACCTGTCAGTTTTGAAGAGGGATTATCACATTTTTCCGATTGGTATATAAAGACTCATTTACAAAGTTAAGCAACATGTATGAAAATTCTCAATGTCAATTCAATATGAGCATTGATCCTGTTACCGGAGGCGGAACGGCAGAACAAACATTGCAGATGAGCATTCATCTCGCAAAAAAAGTAGTGAAAAGCTCTATTTTAACCACGGACACCGGACTTAACCCGGAATATAAAGAGGATATGGAAAGAAAAGGAGTCAACATATATGCATCGCGTACATTAAGCAGGCGATTCCACCTGCCTATATGTTCATTCAATACAATAAATAAACTTATACAACAAACAGATATAATACATTTAATGAATAATTGGACGATTTTGCATGTATCTGGTCGCTTTATAATGCAATTCAAAACCGAAAACCTGTTGATTCCGTCCAACCCGTAAAACACCTGCCGATATTTATACCTTATATCCTGCGACAACTATTTCGCGGGCACAGCAATAAAGGAGATATTAAATATTCCTCAAAGAAGTTACTTTCTGAAGGATTCAAATTTACGCTCGGTCTTGAGGGTGCAATTAAGAGAGTAATCAACGCTGAGCGTTAAACCAAACTATGCGAGTATTAAATGTAAATATTATGATCAACTCTCGTCAGGGAGGAGGAGCTGCTGAAAGAACAGTGCAAACAAGTCGATTTCTGGCTAAATCTGGAGTTGATTGCACAATTCTTACAATGGATTTAGGTTTAACCCAGGAATGTCTCAAGGTTCTAAATGGGGTTAAGGTCACAACATTAACTTGTTTATTTAAAAGGTTTTACTTGCCTAAATTTTCTTACAGTAAAATTAAGAACATTGTGGCAGAGTCTGATGTTATTCATCTAATGGGTCATTGGGCTTTTTTAAACGCAATGGTTTATCTAATTGTCAGACTCCTTAATAAACCTTACGTTGTATGTCCTGCCGGTATGCTTCCTGTATATGGTAGATCGAAGATGATTAAAAAGCTATATAATTCACTAATTGGTAATAGTATTATCCGCAATGCCAATGGTTATATTGCTATATCTTTAAATGAAATTGATCAATTTTTAGAATATGGAATTGAAAAGGAAAAAGTGAGCATTATTCCAAATGGAATAGATCCTGAAGACTATAAAATAAAAAATTCTATTAACTTTAAAAAAAAATACGGTTTGGGTGATGATCCTTTTTTATTGTTTATGGGAAGATTGAATCCGATTAAAGGGCCTGATTTGCTTTTAAATGCCTTTTGCAACGTAAAAGGCAAGTTAAACAATTATAACCTGGTATTTGCCGGTCCGGACGAAGGTATGCTTCCTGTTTTAAAAAAAATAGCAATTAATTCGGGAATCGAAGATAGAATTTATTTTACAGGGTACCTTGAAGGAGAGGAAAAATCGAGTGCATATCATGCAGCGAATTTACTTGCTATCCCATCCAGACAAGAAGCTATGTCGATTGTTGTACTCGAAGCCGGAATAACTAAAACACCAGTATTGATTACAGATCAATGCGGGTTTGATGAAGTGGCTGATATAAATGGTGGAAGAGTTGTTTCAGCTTCTGTGGATGGATTACAAAACGGATTAATCGAAATCCTCAAAGATTCTGATGAATTGTCATTAATGGGAGCAAATCTTCAAAAGTATACCAGAAGACACTTCATCTGGGATGCCGTAATTAATAAATATATAAAATTATATCAGAATATATTAGAATGAATTAAACAACTTCTGAAAACTTTTGTGAATTTAATGGGATAGGATGTTTGAGATTAGACCTTTTTAATAATACTAGTTTTAGCCGGGGCAGACCAGTCTGGATAGAAACATTATGGCTTTTTGTGCAGGCTCTTTTTATCAATTCATGGATTCCAGGTTCTGTTCATCGAAAATTGTTATTGCGTCTCTTTGGCGCTAAAATCGGAAAGGGAACATTTTTTAAGCCCGGTATTAAGGTTAAATTCCCCTGGCGACTTGAAATTGGAGAACATGCATGGATTGGTGAAGATGTATGGATTGACAACCTTGCTAAAGTAACTATAGGGAGCCATTGTTGTATATCCCAAGGGGTCTACCTTTGTACAGGTAGTCATGACTGGAGCAAGAAACGATTTAATCTGATAACAAAACCTATTACTGTGATGGATAAATCATGGTTATGCGCAAAATCTATTATTGGGCCTGGCGTGACAGTAAATGAGGGGGCTGTTTTGGGAATAGGCAGCTTAGCAACCGAAGATCTTAAAGCCTGGTGGATATATCAAGGAGTCCCGTCAACTGTGATGAGAGAACGGCTCCTTGAAAGCAAGTAAAATTAATACTTTAAATATTATGCGTTAAATAATCGATTTATTAATGACTCATTGAATGAAAGTTTCAATTATTACAGTTGTTCGCAACAATGCACTGACTATTGAAGATGCAATTTTATCCGTTGCATCCCAGTCCTATAATAATATTGAGCATGTCGTTATTGATGGCGCTTCCACAGACGGAACACGTGCTGTAATTGATAGATATCGCAATGAGCTGTCATATGTGATTTCCGAGCCTGATCGAGGAATATATGACGCAATGAACAAGGGCCTTAGAATTGCCAGCGGTGATGTTATAGGTTTTTTGCACTCAGATGACATTTATATGGGCGATGATGTGATTGCCGACGTGATTAATACAATCACGGCACATAAAGTAGATGCGGTTTTCGGGGATCTTGTTTACGTAATGCCCCAAAATCTTGATAAAGTAGTTCGTTACTATGAGTCCAAAAGTTTTACTCCCAAAATACTTGCAAAAGGATGTATGCCTGCACATCCAACACTGTTTTTCAAAAAGCATGTGTATGAAAAATATGGATGTTTTAAGATTGATTATAAAATTGCTGCAGATTTTGAGTTTGTTGCAAGGGTTTTTGGAAATGAAGGCGCATCCTTTCATTACATACCAAAAGTTCTAGTTAAGATGAGGACAGGAGGAACCAGCACAAAAAGCATAAAGAGCAACTGGATTTTAAATAAAGAAATACTTCGCGCATGCTGTGAAAACAATATTAAAACAAGTATACTTAAGATTTATTTAAAATATCCCAGGAAAATATTAGGCCTGATTAATAATTGAAAAGATTGTCATATTCGGACACCATGGCTTATGCAGAGTAATATATTTTTGTATATTTCATAATAAACTGTGTCCTTTTAACTTTTAATATGCATAATGTTCTTGTAACCGGTGCCAATGGATTTGTCGGAACAGCCCTTTGTAAAAAATTGCTGTCCAAAGGATTTTATGTCCGTGGTGCCGTCCAGTTTGAAAAAACATCATTTCTGCCCGAAAAGGTTGCACCAGTGTATATTAAATCAATCGATTCTTATACAAAATGGGATGATGCTCTGACTGGCATCGATACGGTTGTTCATCTTGCTGCCCGAGTGCATGTAATGGATGATAGCTCTTCTGATCTGCTTACTGAATACCGTAAAGTTAATGTTGAGGGTACTAAGTGCCTTGCGGTTGCTGCTGCGAGTGCCGGAGTTAAGCGTTTTATTTTTATTAGCTCTATCAAGGTAAACGGTGAGGGGAGGGCGGTTGCATATACCGAAGATGATGAAGTATCACCACAAGATCACTATGGTGTAAGCAAATGGGAGGCGGAAGAGGAACTGCACAAAATTTCTTACAAGACCGGTATGGAAACGGTTATTCTCAGGCCGCCTCTTGTATATGGCCCAAGGGTTAAAGCCAATTTTTTGCGACTTGTCAGTCTGGTAAAATATGGAATTCCGCTTCCTTTTAGATATATAAACAATCGCAGGAGCTTGATATATATTGGAAATCTTATTGATGCAATTATAACTTGCATGACCAATCCGAATGCGGCCGGCAAGACCTATATTGTAAGCGACGGGGAAGACGTCTCCACACCTGAACTAATTCGCAGACTAGGAGTTGCTTTAGGACGACGAGCATTATTGCTGCCGGTTCCAATCTGGATTATGAGGATTGCTGGAAGGATTGCTGGCAAGTCTAATGAGGTTGAAAGGCTTGTTATGTCATTGACAGTTGATATCTCTAAAATTCGCAGGGAATTGGAGTGGAAGCCTCCGTATACAATGGAAAATGGACTCAGAGAAACTGCAAAGTGGTATACAAAAAGCTGGTGACCTGATAAGCTGTTGAGATATTAGAATGAAACGTTTATTTGACATCGTACTTGCCATAATAATTTCGATAGTCTTCTCCTTTCCCATGTTAATTATTGCTTTATCGGTGAAACTGACTTCCAAAGGCCCTATGCTTTACTGGTCGGACAGGGTTGGGAAAAAAAATACGATTTTCAAGATGCCAAAGTTCAGAACAATGAAGGCTGATACACCTGCAATGGCTACACATCTTATGAAAAATCCGGCGCAGTACTGCACTTCTGTAGGATCATTCCTGCGCAAATCAAGCCTGGATGAATTGCCGCAACTTTATAGTGTTTTAAAAGGGGATATGAGTTTTGTGGGGCCGCGGCCGGCACTTTTTAACCAGGATGATCTGATTGAGCTGAGAACAAAAAAAGGAATACATAACCTTATTCCCGGTATTACAGGTTGGGCACAGATTAATGGCAGAGACGACCTCCCTATTCCTGACAAGGTTGATCTGGATGAATATTATCTTAATAACCACTCTTTTATGTTTGACCTAAAAACATTATTCATGACATTACTCAGTGTGATTAATAGCCAGGGAGTACAACATTGATGGCGTCGTCAAAAGTCTCATCTACTGCGTTGTAGCGGTTTTTCAGGAACTCGACATACTATAAGTATAGTCTCGTCTCTGAAAAACCACTACGCCTTGCACCCCAAGGGCACTTCCTGCGGGGCGTATATGAGCCTTTTTACTTAGCCATCCGGCGCTTATTCAAAGACTTTATCGTATCTATTCAGAATGAAATTCAGGATATTCTATAAAAAATTTATGATTGTTTTCCTTGTCGATGCACTGCTGCTGGCAGCGGCCTTTATCGTTGCACACCTGATTCGGTTTGAATTCAATATTCCGCTCTCTTTTCTATCGCTGCTGAAACAAATGCTGCCGTGGGTTCTGCTGGCGAAGTTGAGCTGTTTTTATTTCTTAGGCCTATACCGCGGCATGTGGCGTTACACCAGCATTGCCGACCTGCTCAATGTCATCAAAGCTACTATCGTGAGCACGCTTCTCATCCTTGCCTTTATTCTCTTTAAATTCGGGTTTATCGGGTACTCCCGGTCTGTATTTCTCATCGACTTTCTCCTGACGATATTGTTCATCGCCGGATTTCGAATTTCAGTCCGGTTGTTTTATGATCGCAATAGCAAGGAAACGCCAACACCTACAGATTTTCTTTCAATATTCAAGCTTCTCTCTAACAGAAAAAAGGATAGTAAAAATCTGATCATTATCGGGGCAGGGAACTGCGGTGAAAAGATTTACAGGGAAATCCACGACAACTCTGCGCTAAAATACAACATTGTCGGATTTTTAGATGACAGCAGAAGTAAAATAGGTAGAACCATTCATGGAGTGCCCGTTATCGGCAGAATTGATGATATAATAATTCTAACCAAAAAGGTAAAAGCAGACGAAGTTCTTATCGCTATTCCTTCAGCACGGGGACAGCAGATGCGCAGGATCGTTGAGCTTTGTAAAACCAGCGGCATTTTGTTTAAAACAGTACCCGGCTATGGAGAGCTTATTAATGGCCGGGTAACGATTAATGCCATTCGTGAGGTGGCTTACCGGGATCTTTTAGGCCGAGAAATGGTCAAACTTGATGAAAAACAAATTGGTGCTTATCTCAAAGGGCAAAATGTTCTGGTAACCGGTGCGGGCGGGTCTATAGGTTCTGAACTATGCAGGCAGATTTGCCGGTTTAAGCCTGGGTCTATTTTGCTATTTGAAAGAGCCGAAAGTCCTTTATACGAAATCGAACTTGAACTTAAGAAAAATTTTGTTGACGTAAATGTTGTTCCCATTCTTGCAGACATCCAGAATAAATTACAGATCGAAAAAGTTTTCAATAAATATGAACCTCAAACGGTTTTCCATGCGGCTGCATATAAACATGTACCAATGTTGGAACTACAACCCTGGAAAGCTTTGGAAAATAATATCCAGGGAACCGCAAATCTTGTTGAAATCGCAACAAAATTTAACATTGAGCGTTTTGTTTTCGTTTCCACAGACAAGGCAGTGCGGCCCACTAATGTAATGGGTGCCTCCAAACGAGTAGCAGAGATGTTCGTGAATTGTCAGAACAAAAACGGTCTTTCAAAAGAGCGCTTTATTATTGTCCGCTTCGGTAATGTTGTAGGCAGTGTAGGAAGTGTTGTGCCGCTTTTTAAAAAACAGATCGAAAAAGGAGGGCCTGTTACGGTTACACATCCGGATGTTACACGTTATTTCATGACTATTCCTGAAGCAAGCCAGCTTATTCTCCAGGCAGGTGCGATGGGCAATGGTGGTGAGATATTTTTGCTTGATATGGGTACAACTATAAAAATATCTGATATGGCTCGTGATCTTATTCGACTTTCCGGATTTGAACCGGACGTCGATATAAAAATCGAATATATCGGTTTAAGACCCGGGGAAAAGCTTTATGAAGAGCTCATTACCGAAGGCGAGAATATTGTTCCCACAAGTCATGAAAAAATAATGGTATTAAAAGGTATGGAGTGTAACCTGCATGTATTAAACGGTCAAATCGATGAATTAGCCACATTGGCTGCAAATCAGGATGAAAAAAGAATAAAAGAAAAACTTCAGGAAATCGTATCTGAGTACTCTCCTGCATCCAACTAATTTTCAATATGAAAAATATAAATAATAAAATCAAATATCTGATTGAGAAAGGTGTCAGGATTTCTAACCCTGAAAGTATTGAGATTGGCGATGAAGTTGATGCGGAAAAAATTTCAGGTAATGGAGTTACAATTTATACAGGATGCAAAATATTCGGCAGCTCCACCCTTATTTTGCAAGGGTCAGATATAGGGCATGAAGGGCCTGTTACCATTGAAAATTGCCAGATTGGACCTGAAGTAAAGCTTAAAAGCGGCTTTTATAAACAAGCGGTTTTTCTAAATAAAGTTTCTATGGGATCAGGTTCACATGTCAGGGATGGAACAATACTCGAGGAACAGACGAGTGTCGCCCATACGGTCGCTTTAAAACAGACCATCCTCTTTCCCTTTGTAACCCTTGGAAGTCTTATAAATTTCTGTGACTGTTTCATGTCAGGGGGATCTGATAGAAAAAACCATAGCGAAGTTGGAAGTTCCTATATTCATTTTAACTATACACCGAATCAAGATAAGGCAACTGCCTCACTTCTCGGAAATGTGCCCAATGGAGTAATGTTGAATCAGAATCCAATTTTTCTTGGAGGACAAGGGGGGCTTATCGGGCCTTGCCGGCTGGCTTTTGGTACAATAATAGCTGCCGGAACGATAAATAGAAAAGATGAATTAAATCCCGGTCGCCTGATTTTCGGTGGAACAGGGAAGGGCGGTAGTGTTCCATTTACGCCCGGAGTTTATCGCAGTGAAAAAAGAATTGTTATTAATAATATTATTTATATTGCAAACCTTATGGCGCTAATGCAGTGGTATAATCATGTACGTTCTATGTTTGTTTCGAAGGATTTTCCTCAATCGCTATTAGATGGACTTAATGAAAAGCTTAACATGGCCATTAAAGAGCGAGTAAAAAGACTTGGCGAGTTATGTTTGAAGATGCCCGATCCTGACATTGGAAAAGAAACATCAGAGAGGCTAATGTGTCAGAAAAATGAGCTGCGAGACAGATGGTCTGAAATGGAAGAAGCGTTTAAAACAAATAAAAATAAAAAAGGTGATCTGAGAATCAGAGACTTATTTCTGGAAACGATAAATCGTGGAATAAATAAATCCGGCAGGGATTACATTCCAGTAATTAAAAGCCTTTCAGTTGAAAATGCAACCCAGGGAACAAAATGGCTCCAGGGTATTGTTGATGATATTACTGCACAGATAGTTGAAATTATACCATCATTTAGTGGGAATTCCAGACACTGAGATAATATCTGAGCCAGTTTCAAAACGTCCCCTTTTGTCCGATATCTGCGTCAGGCTCAAATTTTAATCCTCGAAATACTACATGTATTCCTGTGGTTAAAATTTTCGCCTTCCTTGATCTCGAACAAAATTGAACATTTTGAAACTGCCTCATCTAAAAAACTTTTTATTACGAAAACACGAAAAAGGTCTTAAAGGTAATTTATTTATGGGCAAATTTTTCGGCACGGACGGCATAAGAGGCTTAGCAAATGAATACCCGATAACCTGCGAAATGGCCATGGATATCGGAAGGGCGGTTGCTCACCTTTTCCGCTCAGAAACCGGTAAATCAAAGATTGTAATTGGAAAAGATACCCGAATATCAGGGGATATGATAGAAAGCGCTTTAGTTTCAGGTATTTGTTCAATGGGGGTTGATGCAGTGCTTACCAACATTCTGCCCACTCCCGGCATAGCTTACATGACTTCATCAATGGGTGCGAATGCCGGAATTGTAATTTCTGCCTCACATAATCCGTATTACGATAATGGTATAAAAATTTTCAATCAAGACGGATTTAAGCTTTCAGATGAAAAAGAAGAAGCAATTGAGCATATTATATTAAATGAAAAACCAGGTTTGATGTGCAAAACTGTCCGCGATACAGGCAGAGTTTTTAAAATTGAAGATGCTGGTAAAAACTATATAAATTTCCTGAAATCCGCATTGCCTGAAGGCTTTAGCTTGAAAGGAATGAAAATTGTTATAGATTGTGCAAACGGTGCAACATATCAGGTTGCTCCTGAATTGTTTAAAGAACTCGGTGTCGATGTTGAGTCGATTTACACAGAACCTGATGGGAAGAATATAAATAAAAACTGTGGATCTCAACATCCTGAAGCTCTTATCGAAATAGTACTGAAGAAAGATGCCGACATAGGTCTTGCATTTGACGGTGATGGTGACAGACTTATTGCTGTTGATGAAAAAGGGAGTGTATTAACAGGTGACCAGATACTTGCTGTTTGTGCTAATATGCTGAAATTAAAAAGTAAACTTAGTAACAATCTGGTTATTAGCACTATAATGAGTAATATGGGACTAAAGGTGTCCTTAAAAGATTTAGGCATTGAGCATATTATGACGAACGTGGGTGATCGTTACGTCATGGAACAGATGATTTCTTCTGGAAGTGTTTTGGGCGGTGAGGATTCAGGTCATACTATCTTCTTAAATCACCATACTACCGGAGATGGCATTCTTTCAGCTTTAAAATTAATTGAATCCATGAAATTTGAATCAAAACCTTTATCCGAGCTTAAAAAAGTCATGAGGGTTTTCCCGCAGGCACTCATAAATGTAACAGTTAAAAGCAAACCGGAAATAAACAGCATTCCGGCCGTTCAGGAAGCTATAGGGTCGGTTGAAAAAGATTTGGGAGAAAAGGGGAGGGTGCTTGTTCGGTATTCAGGAACACAGCCTATTTGCAGGGTAATGGTGGAAGGTCCAACTGAAGAGGAAACATTGAAATATTGTAGACAGATCGCAGATGTTCTGAAACGGCTGATTGGATAATGAGAACTTGACAGAACTTGACGAATTATTTTTGAAGAAAAGTGTACCTGTTGTAAAAATATATAAATATAATCAAAACGCCCCTGTTAAGATATACAAAATCTGGTCAGGGGCATTTTAATTTATTGTATTGTATTTTTCTTAATCTCTGCTACCACCAAAAATAAATAAGAGGTATTGAAACATTAGAATAAAATCGAGGTAAAGAGTTAAAGCGCCCATTATTGAGCCTTTTCTAACAGTCGCAACATCTATGCCAACAGGTTGTGATAAAGACATAGCTTTTAGTTTCTGTGTATCATAAGCAGTCAGGCCAACAAAAATGATGACTCCTATGTAGCTTATGATCAATTGCATTCCATGGCTACCGATAAATAAATTAACGATACTTGCAATGAAAATGCCGATAAACCCCATGAACAAAAACTGTCCTATAGAAGTCAGGTCGCGTTTGGTGACCATTCCGTATATGCTGCATGCAACGAAAGTTCCTGCACAGATAAAAAATGTTGATGCAATGGATTGCAATGTATAATGGTATAATATCACACAGAGGGTGATACCATTTAATGCCGAGTACAGCAAAAAAAGTACGGTTGCAGTTGATGCTTGCATATTTTGGATTTTTCTGACAATTGACAACACTAAAATCAGTTCGATGATACATAAGCCTACAACCAGTATAAAGTTCTTTCTTAAATAGAACATCAATTGCTGATTGCTTATGATGTAATAAGAAATGATGCCTGTAATTCCAAGGCCAATTGACATCCAGTTATAAACACTTCTAATAAATGAATTGACTTGTACCTGAGCTTGTGTCTGAGTAACGGGTACTGATTGCATAATCACCTCCGATAAGAAAAGTTTTAAGTTTTAGATATTAAGTTATAAGTGTTTGATTAAATAGTAATTAGCATTAACATAAAACCTAAAACTTAACACCTAAACATGATGGATTCTAATATTTATGAATTTATCAGTATTAGGCTAATAATATAATACAAACCAAATTTATTTCAAGAACGATATTAAATAAAACGATTTAAAATAAAATGAAGCCGGAACAGATATACCAAGAGCTTAAAGACCTTGTAGAAAAACTCGGTATTACCGTGTCTGAACAAAATATCAGAAAAACCGGTATAAGTATAAAAAGTGGTATATGCAAGGTAAAAGGAAAACAGATTTTTATAATGGATAAACATAAATCAATTCATAAAAAGAATGTTATACTCACATCTTTTTTAAAAGAATTGCCACATGAAGATATATATGTTGTACCAGCCGTCAGGGATTTAATTTCGTAGGCGTTCACAGGCACCGCAGCTGCGCGAGCTCAGTGCGCCCAGCATAGCAGATATAGCTGGTCGCACTGAGCACACACATCTGCAGCACCTGTGAACGCATACAGGAATGACTGAGTATGCAACTTCGGCTCCGGCACCGAGGCAAGAAAGGCAAAGAGGATAAAAAGGCCTGTATGGAGTGAAGCGACCGAAGAAGTCAAGGAGGGAAGCAAAGACTTGCAAAACTATCTAATGTCTTAGATATATTCTGACTTGTATCACCGATTATATTATGTAAACTTATTGAATTCATTTTTTATGAATTCAATAAGTTTACATAATATATCTTATCGGACGTTATATAAAAATTTAAAGAGTGTTTAGAAGGATTTTCCAAAAAAGTTTATAAATAGAGATAAATGACCATAGAAAAACATCATAATATTTATACAGTTTCCCAACTCAATTCAGAAATTAAATTTTTACTTGAGGACAGTTTTCCATTTATCTGGATTTCAGGAGAAATATCAAATTGCAAAATGCCTGGATCAGGTCATCTTTATTTTACATTAAAGGATGAAAATTCCCAGATAAGCTGCGTTATGTTCAGAGGGCAGAATCAAAAATTGAAATTTGAGCTCGAGGATGGTCTAAGCATTACCGGTTTAGGAAGGATAAGTTTATATGAACCCAGGGGCACCTATCAGTTAATCTTTGAGTTTCTCGAACCAAAAGGTATAGGCGCCCTGCAAATAGCATTTGAGCAGCTTAAAGATCGCCTTACATCCGAAGGTCTTTTTGATGATAAATATAAAAGGCCCCTCCCCTTCCTACCCCAAAAAATAAGCCTGATAACTTCTCCCACCGGAGCTGTTGTACACGATATTTTAAAAATAATCGACAGACGCTTTCCGAATCTTTTCATTGAAATAGTTCCGGTTAAAGTTCAGGGGGAAAATTCGGAAAAAGAAATTGTTCAAGCGCTGGAATTGCTAAGCACCCTAAATGATACAGATATTATTATTATGGCAAGAGGTGGTGGTTCATTAGAAGACCTGAGTGCATTTAATTCGGAAAATGTTGCAAGAGCTGTTTTTTCAACAAAAATTCCTGTTGTTTCAGCTATTGGTCATGAAACCGATTTTACGATTTCTGATTTTGTTGCGGATCTTCGTGCTCCCACACCATCCGCTGCTGCCGAACTGGTTGTGCCAAGTAAAGATGAGTTAAAGCGAAGGCAGGAAGATATCTTTTCCAAGCTTAAATCAAATATTTGGCAATATATTGAAAAACATCGCTATATTTTGGCACAGGTTTCAAAGAGTCTTGTTGATCCAAAGAGAAAAGTGCAAGATTTGAGACTGAAAATAGACGACCTTACAAACCGCTTGACTAGAATATTTTTAAATAGCATTAATCAAAAACATGAACAATTTAAATTGTGGAATGATTTACTATTTATAAATAAACCTTTAAGTTACATTGCTAATCTTAATGAAAAACTTGCAAACAATACTGATAAGCTAACGACATTAAATACTATATATCTAAACAACAAACGTTCTTTGATTCGGGAAAATAAAGGCAGACTTTATGCTTTGAACCCAACTGCAATTTTAAAACGTGGATACAGCATCACAAGAACAATTCCGGGTGCCGATATTGTAAAAACCGCACATTCAGTCTCCATTGGACAGAATCTTGAAGTGATGCTTGCAAAGGGATTGTTGGCCGTTAATGTCCAAAAAATTACTGACAGCTCATAGCTCAACCGCTAAATAGTTTATAAGGAACCAAGCCATGGCAGCAAAAACAAACTTTGAACAATCGATGAAAAAGCTTGAAAAAATTGTTCAGGAACTTGAATCCGGAGACCTTCCACTTGAAGAGGCAATGCAAAAATTTGAGGAAGGGATAAAGCTTTCCAGAATATGCTCGAAAAAACTTGATGAAACAGAAAAAAAGATAACACTTTTGTTGCAAGATCAAAAAGGAAATGTATCGGAAAAACCTTTTATTTCTGAAGATAAATAATATGGAATTTGTTTCGATATAATTTTTTATCACGAAAGTACGGAAATTCGAAACTACGAAAATTTTTTATTTCGTGTTTTTCATCTGCGTTTTCATGATTGATTTTTTAATATTCTTGCTTTCCAACCACTAAAAAACTCGATTAATTTACATTTATATGGATTATCAAGAATCAAACTTTGATTTAACAGCATACCTAAATAATAAGAAAGAGCTGATTAACAGCGAACTTGATAAAATATTCAGAAAGTTAGCAAGCTACAGCCATATTGTAAAGGCAATGAAATATTCCCTTATGGCAGATGGGAAGCGTATTAGACCGATTTTGTGCCTGGCTGCAAATAAAGCTGTTAGTGGAAATTTAGAATCTGCTCTGCCTGCAGCATGCGCACTTGAGATGATTCATACCTATTCATTAATCCATGACGATCTGCCGGCAATGGATGATGATAAACTGCGAAGGGGAAAACCGACCTGCCATGTTGCATTTGATGAAGCAACCGCAATTCTTGCCGGTGATGCGCTCCTTACTTTGGCCTTCCAGAACCTTTCATCACCTTTAAATATAAAGGAAAGTCAGGCTTTGCTATGGCTTAATGTTATACATATCATTTCCATTGCAGCCGGATACAAAGGTATGATCGATGGACAGATGAAAGATATTATTTCTGAAGGGAAATCGCTTTCTTTAGATGATCTTAAAAATATGCATGCTTTAAAAACAGGAGCCCTTATTGAAGCATCAATTGTTTCAGGAGCTATTTTAGGTAATGGAAGTCAAGAGCAGATTAAACAGCTTAAAATCTACGCAAAAAATATTGGACTTGCATTTCAGGTAACAGACGACATTCTAAATGTTGAAGGAAATCCTGTAGTTATGGGGAAAGCGGTTGGTACGGATAAAAATCGCAAGAAAAGCACCTACCCTCTTATTATGGGATTAAAAGAATCTAAGATATTTGCAACAAATATTGTCAATAATGCCTTGAAAACTATTGAAATATTTGATAACAAAGCTGATCCCCTCAGGGCTGTTGCAGGGTATATATTAAAAAGAAAAAAGTAAAATGACAAAGAGCATTCTTGAAAAAATAAATTCTCCTGATGATTTAAGGAAACTACCGCGATCAGATCTTCCTCTTTTGGCAAAAGAGATACGTAAAATCATCGTGGATGTTGTATCTAAAAACGGCGGCCATCTTGCTTCAAGTCTCGGTGCTGTTGAACTGACTATTGCTGTTCACTACGTTTTTAATACACCTGTTGATAAAGTAATCTGGGATGTCGGTCACCAGACTTATGCACATAAAATACTTACCGGACGAAGGAATCGTTTTCACACACTAAGGCAGCTTGATGGCATTTCCGGTTTTACCCGCAGCAGTGAAAGTGATTTTGATGCATTTTCAACAGGTCACAGCGGAACCTCGATTTCAGCAGGACTCGGCATTGCCTGCGCCAAACATATTAAAAATGAAACTTCCAAGGTAATTGCAATTATCGGAGATGGTTCCATGACTTCCGGTTTAGCCTTTGAAGGTCTTAATCAGGCAGGAGATACACATAAGGACAAGGACATTATCGTCATTTTAAATGATAATGACATGTCCATTTCACGTAATGTAGGTGCCCTGTCATCTTTTTTAAGCCGAAAATTATCTGCAAAAAAAATGCAGGAATTAAGAAAGGATTTTGGCTCTTTTATAAGATCTCTTCCTAAAATAGGACATGATATTTATCAAATTGCAAAACGAACTGAAGACTCTTTTAAAACATTTGTCACTCCCGGTATGCTGTTTGAGGCTTATAACTTTGAATATTTTGGACCGATAAAAGGGCATAACCTGAATCATCTTATCGATATTTTAAATAATATAAAATACTTAAAAGAGCCTGTCCTCCTTCACGTTAGAACGATAAAAGGAAAAGGGTATACTCCTGCAGAAAAAAATCCTGTATATTTTCATGGTTGCGGCAGCTTTGATCCTAAAACCGGTAACTGTATCAGGGAACCAGATTTAACTCCCACCTATACCGAAGTTTTCGGCGAGACACTGGTTGAACTTGCCGAAAAAGATAATAAAATTGTAGCAGTTACTGCGGCCATGCCCGAAGGTACGGGCCTTGTCAAATTTGCCGAAGCTTATCCTGATCGCTTTTTTGATGTCGGTATTGCCGAACAGCATGGAGTCACCTTTGCAGCAGGATTGGCAACAGAAGGTTTTAAACCTGTCGTGGCAATCTATTCCACTTTTTTGCAGCGTGCTTATGACCAGATACTGCACGATGTTTGCTTAGAAGCCATACCGATTGTTTTTGCCATTGACAGAGGCGGCATAGTTGGTGAGGATGGTGCAACCCATCACGGACTTTATGACCTCTCATATCTTAGAAGTCTTCCAAATATGACTGTCATGGCTCCAAAGGATGAAAATGAACTGCGGCGGATGCTTATAACCGCTCTTTCTCATAAAGGTCCCATTGCAATCCGATATCCCAGGGGGAAAGTAGCAGTTTCGAAGATAAAAGAACAAAATGCTCTCATTTCTATCGGAAAAGGGGAAATTTTAAATAAAGGAAATGACATCATTATTTTTTGTATAGGCCGGACCGTTTGTGAATCACTATCTGCGCATTCAGAATTGTTGAGGTTGGGAATATCCGCAACTATTGTTAATTGTCGTTTTGTAAAGCCTCTTGATACGGATTTAATATGCTCTCTTGCCGAAAAAATTCCTAGAATAATTACTGTGGAAGAAAATGTTCTCCAGGGAGGTTTCGGAAGTGCAATTCTCGAATGCTTAAACGATAACAAAATAAATTCCTTTTCTCTAAAGCGCATAGGTGTTGCCGACACTTTTGTTGAGCATGGTTCACAGGATCTTCTCAGGGCAAAATACGGCATTGACGCACAGGCTATTATAAACACAGCAAAAGAACTTATGACCACAGTTGAGTAGTTTAGTGGATGAGAGGTTACCACTCAACCGCTTATCTACCCAACCAACAACCAGCCAAAGGCGAAGCCTGGAGTATCCATCAACCGGTACCAATATCAAGTATCCAGAAACGAGTATCCAGTATTATGCCGGCAAATAAACAACGATTAGACCTGGCTGTTGTAGAATCAGGGCTTGTGCAAAGCAGACAGCATGCGAAAGCCCTGATCATGGAAGGAAAAATTCTGGTCAATGATCAGCCGGTTGATAAGCCTGGAACCCTGGTTTTTAAAAATGATAATTTATTCCTTAAAGGTAATGACATTCCCTATGTAAGCAGGGGCGGACTTAAGCTGGAATCAGCTCTTAAAGCTTTTGATATCAATGCCGATGGTTTTTTCTGCCTGGATGTTGGAGCATCTACAGGCGGTTTTACAGACTGCCTTCTGCAGCATGGCGCGGAAAAGGTTTTTGCAGTTGATGTTGGATATGGACAACTGGCATGGAAATTAAGACAGCATTCACGAATTATAGTCATCGAACGAACAAATATCCGCCATATGCCGCTAAAAGCCCTGCCCTTCCCTGTTGATCTTATTACAATAGATGTTTCCTTTATTTCCCTTAAAATTGTTGTTCCTGCTGTTATGAAGTTTATGAAAAAAGATGCAGGTATTGTTGCCTTAATTAAACCACAGTTTGAAGTTGGCAGGGGAAAGGTTGGAAAAGGAGGTGTGGTGCGTAATTCTGATTTGCATAATGAAGTGATATCTGAGCTCTCTGATTTTTTTATTGATAAAGGTTTTTTATGCAAACCGGTTATTCCGTCTCCAATACTTGGCCCTAAAGGAAACAGAGAATTTTTTATTCATTTAAAGATGGTCTCGTAAAAAACCACTTTTCACGAAACGTTTTAAGTTTTAAGTGTTTGATAAAACCTACAATGACATTAACCTAAAACCTAAAACTTAACACCTAAAACCTGATGAATTCGGCTTTTTACGAATTTGTCAAATATTGATTGTTGATTTTTTTTATTTTAGCAGATAAGAAATATCTTTTAATTCATCTAATTAGTGGCTGGAAGCCACTTCTACTAAATATTTATGAGAGGAGCTTAAATGACTGATATGGTTGATGAAATAAGGAATGTCGCACTTGTTGCTCATCAGGGAGCTGGAAAAACTTCCCTTGCTGAGATTATGCTTTATAAAGCAGGAATCAGCAAAAGGATAGGACGAGTAGAAGATGGCAACACATTAATGGATTTCGAGCCGGAAGAAATAAAACGTAATTCAAGTATCAGCAGTTCATTCCATCAATTCGACTGGGATAAACATACCATAACTTTTATTGATACACCCGGAGATCAAAATTTCTTTACAGATACAAAGATATGCATGCAGGCTGCAGATGGTGCAGTAGTTGTAATTGATGCAGTGGATGGTGTAAAAGTTCAAACCGAACAGGCGTGGGAATTTGCCAAAGAATTCAACATGCCATGTTTTATTTTTATAAATAAACTCGACAGGGAAAGAGCCGATTTTTTACGTGCGTTTAAGGATGCCAATGAATGTTTCAAACCAAAACCGATTATTACACAACTTCCCATAGGATCAGAAGAAGATTTTAAGGGTGTTGTCGATCTTGTCAGCATGAAAGCATATACGTATGATGCAGACGGTAAGGCTACAAAAAGCGAAATACCTTCGGATATGCAGGATCTTGTTGCAACAGAGAGAGAGACATTTATTGAAAATGTTGCAGAATCGGATGATGAGCTGATTGAACGGTACCTTGAGGGAGAAACCCTGTCTGATGATGATTTAGTGGCTGCTTTAAAAAAAGGTACGATATCCCGTGAATTTGTACCGGTTCTTTGCGGATCCGCCACAAAAAACATAGGCATAGACCTGCTTATGAGTTTTATAATCGATTGTATGCCCTCTCCTGTTGACAGAGGCTTAAAAGCCGGTATTGATCCTGCAAACGAAAATGCAATTGATCGTAACCCTGACCCTGACTCGCCTTTTTCAGCTTTTGTATTTAAAACCGTGGCCGACCCATATGCCGGTCGTCTTTCAATATTCAAAGTGGTTTCAGGAAAACTCGGATCTGATGGAAACTTTTATAATGTAAATAAGGAAACAAAAGAACGGTTCAACCAGTTGTTAACTATTGCAGGCAAGGAACAAAAAGCTGCGTCAGGAGCCGTGCCGGGAGCCATTGTTGCCGTAGCGAAACTCAAAGAAACCACCACAGGAGATACACTCTGTGATGAGGCAAACAAAATAAAATATGACTGCGCCAAACCGCTTCCCAACCTAATTTCTTTTGCCCTTGAATCAAAAGCAAAGGGGGATGAAGACAAGATATTCATTTCATTGAGTAAACTTCTTGAGGAAGATACCGCTTTAGCACTTGAACGTAATTCCGAAACAAAAGAGATTCTCATTTCAGGAGCGGGACAGATTCATGTTGAGACAACTTTAGAAAAGTTGAAAAGAAAGTTTAATGTTGAAGCACTTCTTAATACTCCAAAAGTTCCTTACAAAGAGACAATTAAAAAGAAAGTCAGGGTCCAGGGAAAACATAAAAAACAGTCCGGTGGTCATGGCCAGTATGGTGACTGCTGGATACAAATGGAACCCCTGCCCCGTGGGAAAGGTTTTGAATTCGTTGATGCCATTGTGGGCGGTGCAATACCAAAAACCTATATTCCGGCTGTTGAGAAAGGAATCCTTGAATCATCTCCCAAAGGGGTGCTTGCAGGATTTCCATGCATCGATTTCAGGGTTACGCTGGATGACGGTTCATTTCATGCTGTTGATTCTTCTGAAATGGCGTTTAAAATTGCAGGTTCTATTGCTTTTAAAAAAGCTGTCGAAGAGGCCAAACCTGTTTTGCTTGAACCTATAATGAAGGTTACAATTACAACACCTGATGAATTCATGGGCGATATAATGGGGGACCTGAACGGAAGGCGCGGCAGGGTTCTCGGAATGGACAGCGCCGGGAAAAACCAGGTAATAAATGCAAATGTTCCTATGGCCGAATTTTTAACATATGCGCCGGATCTTAGATCCATGACAGGCGGCAGAGGAATGTATTCCATGGAATTTTCGCATTATGACGAAGTCCCTGCTCAGATATCAGAAAAGGTTATTGAAGAAATTAATAAAAACAAGGAATAACCGAGTTACGGGTTTCGCGTTACGTGTTGTGGATCATGCACTTTTTACCATAAACCCCGCAACTCGTAACACGTAACAAGGGTTTTTCCTCTTTTTTTATTCCTCTACCACCACACACTCATACACTTCTTACATGGTGCATACCCTTCCCAAAATGCATCCCATTTGCTTGAAAAATAGATCTTATCTCTTATTTCTTTACCAAAACGGCATGTTTTAAGATGAAACCGTTTTGATTTTTTATTTCCTATATAACCCTCCCCTTTTTCTTTCCAATTGTGCCAAATTCCTTTTTTCCCCGACATTGCTTTCCGCTGGGCTTTAAGCAGCGCTGAATTATATCTGCTATTTGGCTTTCGAGTCAAAAAGAAGCCATATCCGTATTCCAGTATTTTTTCATTTATAAATCTGCCGTCCGGTAGGAATACATAAGCAAGCAATCTCCCATATTGATCGCGTTCCTCTTTGTCAAATTCAATGCGAACTTTCTTTTTAAATACAAGGGATTTGTTAAATAGTTTTGCTTTGTACCCATAAGGTTCGGCTTTTTTATTTCCATGGTCGATTTCAGGAGTATTAATTCCGATATACCTTATACAACGATTGTCATTTAAGATAATGGTGTCACCGTCATTTATCCACTTAACCCTAACCAATTCTTCCGCAAACAGTTCTGAGCTTGGTAAAAAAAGAAAAATTTGAATCAGTATAAAACAGCAGAGTAATTTTTTCATTATATTCATCCATGATGGTCTTGTAAAGAGTATCACGGTGGTTTTTTCAGGAACGAGGCAATACATGCAGTATACCGAGTGTCTGAAAAACAGCTGCAACGCAGTAGATGGGATTTTCTACGACGCCATCAACTTTGATCAAGTCCGCAGTGAATAGTCGCACTTTTATCAAGCATTTTCGACAACCCACCTCGATCAGATGGAATAAATCCAAAAGATTTTTTCCATACTTCATCATCCTCCATACAAAAATATACCATAACATCCGGGGAATATTCTCTTATCCATCTTAACATTTTACTGTAAAGATTGATACGTAAAGGCTTAAAATACCTCATTTTACCGTCCATACCCGAGATGAATTCGCCGTATATTATCTTAGAATCAGGAAAGCGTGTTTGTATTATCGTTTTTAAAGACGGCATATAACGAAAAGTACCAAGGCTTATCCACACAATATTTTCCGAAGAAACATGGGAAAATATCTGTTCAACCACCTGTTTATAATCCTCCTCACATCCGTCATAAATAAACATGGGATCAAAATGAAAGGCAACAGGGTAGCCCCACGACTCACATTTAGCAGCAGCTTTAAGTCTGGCTGAAAGTGATGCTGTGTTGCGTTCTTCATCGTAAATAACCTTCTTTGTGTTAAGCGACCAGGAAACTATTGTTTTACGGTTGTGTTGAAGCTTTTTCAGCCTATTGACAGCCGTTGTTTTGGTTTTCAGCTCCAATACCGCAATAGACTGGCCTGAAAATTTCGGTACCAGCAAACTTGAAAGGTCGGTCCATGGCTCCCATATCATGCTGTCTGTAAACTCTCCTGTTCCTATCCTGTATATCTTTTTTTCTGCAAACAAGTCGTCGAGTTCTAAAAGAAGAGCTTCATGGTTTACAAAATACTGGAGAACCGGTGGGTGAAAATAAGACTGCAAAATACAGTATGAACAATCCATGCTGCAGAAAGTTCCTATATGCAGGATCTTATAGCCACAGCAGGTATAATAACTGGTACCCGGACATTTCTTGACAAAAGCACCCTTGTTTCGTGTGAGAAAAAGAATTTCTTTTCCTTTCTGTACCGGATCATCAGCCTGGGCTATGGAACTATAAACCTCTTGCACATTACGAACTGTTAAAGAAGGACATTTAAAACGTGACATGATGGATTCAGTTAGAGGAGAATCGGCAATTTGCTGATCAATATAAATTTTTAAAGGCTGCATTTTAATATCTTTTTCCTAAAATATATGGATTGAAGATTTACGATTGTATATTGAAAATTTAATGTTAACTACTTACGTAGTTAGGCTGAAGGGGTAAGAAAAGCACGATTGCAGTGTTTTTGGCGAAATATGATTCTTGCATCAAACTCGGCTTTAAAATGTGCTTTTGCCTAACAGTCTTCAGCCTTCAGCCTATCCACCTGAACAGAGCGACTTCAATCAATCTTCAATTTTCAATCTATTTTAATTACCATGAAACATCGACATTTCCAAGTATAAAGAGGAGGCTTATTGACACTTACCTTCCTTTATTCTATAGAAGAAATCATGATAAAAGATAAAGTAAAAGGTAAAAGACTTGTCGGTCTTTTTCTGCTTGGTTGTCTACTGTTCAACTTTCCCATCCTGTCTTTGTTCAACCTCAAAATCATAGTGTTCGGCATCCCGCTGTTATACCTTTATATTTTTTTAATATGGTTCATATTTATCGTATTTATTTATTTAATCGTAAAGTTCAGCAAAGAGACCACACCCCAAATTCTCAAATAGAGATAAATAATGCTAAAAACAGAAGCCATACTTTTCTTTTCCTTCGGTTATATGGGGCTTCTTTTTGCCATTGCATTCTTTGGCGACAGGCATGCTAAAATCGGTCGAAGTATTGTAAGTAATCCGTATATTTATACTCTCTCCCTTGCAGTTTTTTGCACTGCCTGGACTTTTTACGGCAGTGTAGGACGTGCTGCAGCCACAGGCATAGGATTTTTGCCCATTTATATCGGCCCTACACTGATGGCGGCATTAGGATGGCTTGTTCTGCGAAAGATCATACGTATCAGCAAGATACACCGCATTACCTCCATTGCCGATTTTATTGCTTCACGATATGGCAAAAGCTCAACCCTGGCAAGTGTGGTTACCATAATCGCGGTTTTTGGCGTTATTCCATATATTTCACTCCAACTAAAGGCTATTTCAACAAGTTTTTTAATCATCAAGGAATATCCGATTATTACCATGCCGGGTCATTTTGCCGAAATTCCGGTACTTAAGGACACTGCTTTTTATGTTGCCCTGCTTCTCGCCATTTTTACCATTCTTTTCGGAACACGCCACCTTGACGCTACGGAGCGACATGAAGGCCTAGTTGCAGCTATTGCCTTTGAGTCTATAATAAAACTGATTGCTTTCCTGGCTGTGGGCATATTTGTTACATATGGAATTTACAACGGTTTTGGCGATATCATTGAAAAAGCTAAAGCGATACCTGAATTAAAACAGTCGTTTACCATGGGCACATTGAGCGGCCCATATATTAACTGGAGCATATATATATTTCTTTCCATGATGGCGGTATTATTTCTTCCACGTCAATTTCAGATAGCGGTTGTCGAGAATGTAGATGAAGATCATTTAAAAAAAGCCATCTGGCTTTTCCCCTTATATTTACTGGCAATTAATATTTTTGTTCTGCCAATTGCATTCGGAGGTTTGCTGCATTTTAATGGCGGGAATGTAGATGCCGACACCTTTGTCTTAACTCTTCCTATGTCTGAAAAGAAAGAAGTTCTGGCACTGTTTGTTTTTATCGGAGGAATGTCTGCTGCAACAGGCATGGTAATTGTTGCAACCATCGCTATTTCAACAATGATATGTAACGATCTTGTTATGCCGATACTTTTGCGCATGTCTTTTTTCAACCTCGCAACAAAAGGTGACTTGAGTAATTTCCTTTTAACAATTCGCCGCGGAAGTATCATGCTGGTGCTTTTGATGGGTTATGTCTATTTTCGTTTTATAGGTGAATATTATACGCTGGTTTCCATCGGGCTTATCTCTTTTACAGCAGTGGCTCAGTTTGCCCCGGCTATTATAGGAGGTATATTCTGGAAAGGTGGAACACGATTAGGTGCACTAAGCGGCCTGATTCTGGGCTTTCTGGTCTGGGTATATACACTTGTTTTTCCGTCTCTTGTTCAGGCAGGGTTTTTACCAAAAAGGTTTGTTACCGAGGGTCCTTTTAACCTTGAGCTACTGAGACCTTTTCAACTTTTCGGCCTCCAGGGCTTTGATCATATCACACATGCAGTTTTCTGGACTATGCTTATTAATGTCGCAGCTTACGTGGGAGTATCGCTTTTCAGCCGTGCCAGTGCAATAGAACATACACAGGCAGCTTTTTTTGTAGATGTGTTTGAGTATTCTGAAAAACCGGAAAAATCGTCTTTCTGGAGAGGAACGGCGTCAGTTAGGGATCTCAAATCCTTACTCAGACGGTTTTTAGGAAAAAAGAAAACCGATAAAGAGTTATCTGTTTATGCTAAAGAGCACAATTTTATCTTGAAAAACAAATTAACTGCCGATGCCGATATGGTCAGTTATGCAGAAAAACTTTTGGCCGGGGCGATAGGATCTGCATCGGCACGTGTAATGGTATCATCGGTTGTAAAAGAAGAGCCTCTTGGCATAGACGAAGTAATGGATATTCTTGATGAAACGCGTGTGGTTATTGCATACAGCCGTGAGCTGGAAAGAGCGACTGCAGAGCTTCAAGCTGCAAACAAACGCCTGAAAGAACTCGACAGGCTGAAAGATGAGTTTATCTCAACAGTTACGCATGAGCTGCGTACACCTCTTACTTCAGTGCGGTCTATTGCTGAAATACTCCATGAAAATCCGAAAATTGATGATGCACAGAAAAAAAGCTTTTCAGCAATTATTATTAAGGAAACTGACAGGTTAACTCGATTAATAGTTCAGGTTCTGGATTTTCAGAAGATTGAATCCGGCAAAATTCAATTTGAAATTTCCCGTGTTGACTTTAAAGAAGTCATTAAAGATGCAATTTCAGCTACCAGTCGGTTAATAGAGGATAAAAATATTAAAGTTATTTTAAACCTGCCTGACAGCATAACTCTGATTGACGGAGATCGAGACCGCCTGATTCAGGTTATGGTCAACCTGATTTCCAATGCAGTGAAATTTTGCTACAATATCGGGGGGATAATATCTGTTGATCTGACAACTAAAACTAATCATCTGAAAATTAATGTGAAAGATAATGGAATCGGAATAAGCCGCAAAAACCAGAAGATTATTTTTCAAGAATTTCGTCAGGTTAAGGATTCTTCTATGGGGCGTCCGGCAGGAAGCGGGCTTGGACTGGCAATTACCAAGAAAATTATCGATTTTCATAAGGGAAAAATCCGGGTAAAAAGCAAGCCCGGAAAAGGTTCAACGTTTTCGTTTACTTTGCCGCTTTAGCATTGAGCATTTATCATTTAGCATTGATCATTTGACATTGAACATTTAGAAGGTAGCAACGAGCAACCAGTATCCAGCAACCAGTATCGAGTATCCAGAATCAATATTTCTTTCGAGCGTAAAAGGTCTTTCTGGAGGCAAGCCTGGCTTCCTTTAAAGTATGGATCCCCTGCTTGGCCAGAAGTGGAATTAATTTAAGAAGAATCTCACCCGCTGCAATAGCATCACCTAAAGCTGTATGCCTGCCGACAATACTTACCCCCAACCTTTCAGCTATCGCTTCCATGTTGTGATTTTCCTGGAAAGGATGAACAACAGAAGAAAGAAGCAGAGTATCCAATACAGGATTCGAGAATTTAACACCTGTCTTTCCCTCTTTTATCTGCAACATGCGCATATCAAATGCTGCATTGTGTGCGACAAGGATAGTATCTTCAGAAAATTTGTGAAATAAGGGAAGAACCTTGTCGATGGTGGGCTGGTTGTGAAGCATCTCAGGTTTAATGCCATGTATCTGCATCGATTCAAAAGGTAACGATCGCTTTGGATCTATTAACTGATCGAAGTTTTCTTCATTCAGCAGGTTGCAATTTATAATACGTATGGCTCCGATTGAAATTATCTCATCTCCTTGAGAAGGATTCAACCCTGTTGTTTCCGTATCAAAAACAGTATATGAAAGCTCATCCAGAGAACGGTTATCCAGCTTAGTATTTTGTCCAGGCTGGTTAAACAGATCGAAGTCATAAAATTCCGGTCTGCTTTCAAGCAGGATTGTCGGGCTTGATAAATGTTTCAGCTCTGAAACTTCGATGGCTGGAAGCAGTAATCTAAGGTAAGATTTGCTTGAATCTTTAAATGAATAAGACCAGATTTCTCCCTCATGATGTTTGATAACTTCTTTTAAAGTTAAAGGTATGCTTTCATTTTCAATGGAAATAAACTGTTCATCCCATTTTTTAAGCACTTCAATTTTAACAGGACTACCGTACCACAGCAGATCAAAATTGATAAACCGCCCTTTCTTTTTAAATATGCAGTCAAATTCTTTAGCATTAGTCTCTTTTTTTAACTTATTCAGCAAAAAAAGCGTGGCTAAAACGATTGAGTAACTATCGACCTGAATCCTGATTTTTTCGCTGCATTTTTCTATATTAATTTGAATGTCAAGCTTATCTTTGGTTTTTCGTTTGATAGCCTCAAGCATGTCTTGAGCCTTCATTTGAACCAGCGGCCACCTGGTGCGAATACGGGAAGTAGAATCTGAATCGGCTTTGTCAACTATCTTACCGATTGTTAGCGATTCTTTATGTATAATTTTTCTAAAAATATCGAGCTGGAATCTGTCCATATCCGGAAATTCACGGATCGCTTCAATCGCTGCACGTACACTTGCAAGTGACCCCCTGATTCCCCTTCTTAGAGACTGCAAGAGAGAATCTATCCGGCTGTCGGATTCGAATTGCTGTGTGATATCGTGAAGTGTGAGTATAAAACCTTTAAAATCTCTATGATTATTGAGAATAGGGACTGCCTCAACACGGAGAAGACGGTCTTGATTATCTGCAACAACAAAATAAGAAGCTGCGTTGGTTTCCTTGCGATTTAATTTATCAGCAATCTCATCCACGGCATGTACAATGAGGTTTTTGTTAATTATGCTGAAAACCGAGCGTCCAAGTCCTATAAAACGACCCGACTCATTTCCGCCAAGAGCTTTACGAAACCTGTTATCCTTATCTCCGATAAGGAACCTTTTAGCCCGTTTGTTGTATAAAAGAATCTGCCCTTCCCTGTTACAGATTATCACACCCTCGGGCAATTCAGCCATTAGTGCTATCAGAATATTTTTTTCTTCTTCGGATTCTGATTTTGCCTGCCGGATTCTTTCTTCTATGTTGTTTTGTCGGTTTTCAAAGCGTTCCGCCCATTCGTTGATAACTTTGGCAAGGCTCACCACTTCTCCGCTTCCTTCAGGATGAATACGATGGGATGGGTTGACAGAATTAATCAAAATGGTTTCTTCGGTAAGTTTGTCTAAGGGAAGAATATAAAAACGAAACACCCAGTCAAGACCAAACCCAAGACCTGCCAGCAACAGGAAAACAGTTGTAAATATATATAAAAAATTTCGCTTTATAATTTCCGTCATGAAAAACTGCTCTCCAGGTAAAAGCTGGTGCCAGAATAAAAAAGCAACAGTGATTATAAAAAGCAAGGTAAATGCAATAGAAACTATTGCAAACCACATAAATTTATTGTTTTGCTTCATTTTTATTCTTCAAGCAGTTCTTTGATGAATTCGTAAAAATATCACCGATGGCTAAGTAGAAAGTTTCATATACAAGGCGCAGTGGTTTTTCAGAGACGAGGCAATACATGTAGTATGCC
>JAJSZP010000003.1 GCA_030262775.1 Deltaproteobacteria bacterium
AAAAATGGGAACAACTCAATCTTATTTCAGCAAGGCCCTATGGGTTTTGCTGAGAACGGCCTTATAGGTCGAATTCAAACCACGTTTTATAAGCGTGGTTATTGATTTTTAGGGGCAGTCATATTAATGAGAAGCAAAATGACGGATAACACCAGCAATTTGCTTTCGTGATAATATAACGTCACAAACAAACATATAAGAACCACGGCCATATCGGTATCTTTTGCCTGGTCTTTGCTGATTCTCCATAGGATAAAACCGCTGTTTTTATCTGTTTTCATAAATGAGGCAAATAATTAGCATTAAAAAAATATTCCTCAAGCAACCGTTGCTGTCTTTAACCTGCTATGTTCAGCATCGGCCAGACTAAAAGTAACTATGGCAAATCCCATAAAAAACCAGATAAAAGTTTGATTATACCAGAGATCCACAACACTATGTATCATATATGCAATAAAGATTCCCGTAAAAACCAGTCTCATTGTCTGGTAATAGGTCGTCTGGTTAAAAAAAGAAAAGATTCCATTTTTAAATAACATTTTTGCAATAATCAATAAAACCGAAAGACCAAAACCTATACCGACCAGTCCAAAATCAAAGAAAATTGATAGATACAGATTGTGAGCATGGATCAGACATTCAGTATACTGCTGAAAGCCGCCAAGTCCCAGTCCTTTGAGAAGAAGTCCTTTTTTCAGAAGCAGGTCGAGGCCATGCTGCCAGTTTTCCAGCCTTGCAGCCAGAGACATTATTTCTCCGCTGCTTTCAATAAATTGTGCGTGTATTGCGTAACCGAAAATATTAGCAAAAGCAATGGAACTCATTCCTATGGCAATAAATATTGCTGTAAAGACAGGTATAATAAAAAATGCCTTCTTTCGTAATACAGAGCTCCCGATAATGAGAAAATAAATCATGATTATGCCTGAACCGACACCTCCCTTTGAAAAAGTAAGGCAGTTTGCAAACATCAATAAAATCAAAAACGAGATTAAAACAAAGCGTTGAAAACGGGTTTTTGATATGATAAGCAGCCCGATTGCAATGCCAATAGGAGCATTCAGACTAAATGAGGAATAGTTGGAGTGCATTACTACATAGCCCCTTGTATCTACCCCTACAATGTATCTGAATATCAAATTATAATCACTAAAAATATTTTGTGTGAAATAATATGCAGGATGAAAAATAATGGAATATATTATCATCACAGACATAATACCCCCTGTGAATATCCAGCACCACATACATTTTTTGTAAATTTCTTCAGTAAAATTCATGAAGCATGTGTAATAGTACAAAAGGATATTAAAGGTGAAAAATGCAAATTTTAAAAGGCTGTATTCTAAATTTGTGCACCAGGTGATCGTATAAAGACTATAAATATATAATATAAATATCGGAATATTTAAAGATTGTCCCAGATTGACCGGAGTTTGAATCCGGGCCGTTATTCTGACCCCAATACAAGCCAGGCCGATCAACACTAGAGGCATATATATGGGCATGGTATTCATACCGAAAAACATTGCTTTGTCTGATATAAGAAAACCAATAGTATTCCAGAAAATCACTACCCAGAAAATTAAAAAATATAAGCTCCATTCCGGTTTTTTAACGAATACTATTGCCATTACACCGAGCAATACAAGTGTAAAAAAAAGCTGCCAGCCCAGGACAAGATATAGTACTCCAAAAAGAATTTGCAGTATAACAATTCCCGCCCAGGAAAAAAACTTCAAAGAACGACTGTTTTTTAAAGTAATCTCAATCATAAAAAATTTAATTGTAGTCCCTATTCCTGATTTCTAAATTCCCGGCCCCCTGAATAAAAACAGGTTTTTTCCCAAGGTTGAATTCGACTTTTCCATTTTTTATTTTTTTATTTTTCGTTATTATTTTATTGCTTGATACTTTGGAGATTATAATTTCAGACACATCTCCGACATTTAATACAAGTTTTTGCGGATATTTCATTTTTTTCTTTAAAACGGCAGGTTGTAAATTTTCTGTTATTATTGTTTCATAATTCAGGGGGGCAAAAGCTATCCACATTTTTTCTCCATTTTTATTTCTGAATTCTTCGATCCAGTAATTCTCAGAGTTGACAATACCGGCTCTGTGGCCTGAATATATGGGATAGCGTTTAAGTAACTGAATCAAATATTTTGCAAAATAATAATGCCTTCTAATAATGCTTTTTCGTTTGTCTATCAAGCCAGCAGTACTTCCTGAGTTGGTTTTAATCCCTGAAAGTATCTTTCCCATAATGTTATTTTTTTTTAAATTTGACAGTGCGTGAACATAACTTTCAAGAATCAGAACAGATGCTTCGTCTTCATCAGTCCAATCCCAGGTCTCTTTCTGATTGCGTTTCATCGGTTGACCATCATGTCCCTCAGTTATAAAAATCGGCTTATCAGCGTATCCATAATTGTTAAGGATCTGGCGGTATGTGTCAAAAATGTGATATGCGGAAATAAAATTTCCCATTTTGGTTCCCTGGGTTCTGGATAAGTCTTTGGGATAATCATGTAATGCAAAGAAATCAAATTTTGGGTGCGCCTTGAAATATTTTTTGAAAAATGGAGTTGAGTATTTTTCGGCCTCTAAGCCACTTCCGGTACAAAAACCTGCTGAGCCAACCTGTATATCCGGATATTCGGATTTGATTTTTTCATATGCAGCATTGTTTGCCTGCACCAGCTGTTCTGATGTACCACTCCACTTTCTGCCTCTGCCTGTGCCGTCATTTGCTTCGGCCGGTTCATTATGGAATTCAACATATTGAATATTCATTTTTTCTTTGTATTGCTTAACAAATGCATAAACAAATTCCGTATATTTTTGCGGACTAATTTCTCGTTCAGGCTTTAGTGATCTCAAAAAAGCAGGAAAAATTGAGATATTATATTTTTGAGATAATTCAGCAAGATGATCATAATCAAAATTGTTAACATTAGGATTACCTTTTATAGGACCCGGTCTTTCAAAATAACCTTTCCACACCGGTGGTTTTCCATCAATCGGCACAATTTTATCCCATAAAATACCGATTTTAATACAGGACATGTTCAGGTCATTACATATTTGAAAATATTCTTCAATTTTTTCAAGATCCAATTCGTCCAATGCAGCAACCTGAAGACCATATATAAAATCAGAGTCGTTTTTTGTAAGATTTGCAACTGTGAATTTTTTCTGAACATTATGGTTTGTAAAATATCCGGTTTGGACTTCCTGCCGATAATAATTTTTCCATAGTGTTTGTTCATCCTGCCCAGAGTAGTTGTTCTTTAAGATCTCAATTGCTTCCCGCAATAACTCCTTAGCTTTTTCAGGGTCTGTTTTTGAAACTTCCCTGGAATTTCTGTTAAGTTGCCTTGCTTGAGATATATTTTTTACTGCCGCTTTTTCTTCTCTTAATAGAGCCTGTAATTCTTTTACAAGGTTGTTAAGTTCTCTGTCTATTGCAAAGCTGTTGTCAACTGACATAATATGCAAAAAAAATACTGCCAGTATAAAACAAAATGATTTTTTTAAATACATATTCCCTCCATAAAATTTAAGTCATTAATTCCAATCTATAACTAACCTAAATTTCTAACTGTTTCTTCAGGTTGTCTCATTTCCAAAAGAACATCATCCAGTACACTTTTAATTTTTGTTCTTAAATGTTTGTGGATCTCTTTTTTCTGCCGGCTGATATTCTTTGTTTCCCCGCTATCCTTTCGAAGCTCAAAAAGCTTTTCACGACCAAGCTGTGTGATTAGCCCAGGGCCACGTCATTAACAAATACGAATGACCAAAATCCGAAATTCTAAACGGGCTGAGTCCCGCAGATATTGGATAACTATCTGAAATATTTTGGCCATTTGATATCCGAAATTAGATATTGTTTCGAGTTTCGGATTTTGAAGTCCCCAGAAACTCCTAATATTAAAGCGTTAGCACCAACTTTGACGTTTCCCTGACATGTAGCATACACCTATAGTAAGCAGTTTTTAATTGTTTTTTATAACACATATTCTTGGGAAACCCTCTGCAAAAGCTATTCTGTCATTGTTCAGTTTCTGTCCTTTAAGTGCCTGGGCAAAGGATTGTCCGTCCAGTTTGAAATCACCTTCATATTCCAAAAAATCCAGAATAGTTGGGGAAATATCCATTAACTGAACTGTTTCAAGCTTCCTGAATTATTATAGTCCACAATAAGCGGCACATGAAGGACTTCATTTTACAGATCCATACCATTAGTGTCCGAACGAAAGCTCCCGCTACATGATTTTGTTGGGTTTCGCTCACTGAAACTATATTTTGGTAATTGCTTGATATTCGCAGGTTGGGTTGAGGTACGAAACCCAACTGATTACGCTCAACCTAACTCTACAAAAAACTGGAGTTTTCGTTTATACACTATTTAGTAAGGTTTATCAATATCTTCGGGTTTGAATTCATGGTTTCTTGTTTCAAATACTGATGATTTGTTTTTCTTCCATTTTTTGAGCATCATGGCGTCTGCCCCCATGATTTTCCGGACAACTCCAACAGGCGTAATCACCGTAAAAAAAAGAACTGTTAAAACTATTTTTGACATGAGAGTTCCAAGGATATTAGACAATCCCAGCCAGATAACGGCTGCCGGTTTATATATTTTAGGCACGGTCATATTAATGAAAAGCAGAATAACGGATAACACCAGCAATTTGCTTCTGTGATAATATATTGTCACAAGCAAACATATAAGAACCATGGCCATACCGGTATCTTTTGCCTGGTCTTTGCTGATTTTACCGGGGATGAAACTGCTGTTTTTATTTGTTTTCATAAATAGGGATCGACCTCATACACTTTCTGAATCAAATGCGCTCAGTATTGCCTGAACTCCTGGATGACATTTTATTGGGAATGACGGTCGGAATTTCATTTTCGACATTTCCCTTCTTTCGTAATCCATTGGATTTGTTGGAATAGTAGCCGTAGTAGCATACAGTCCGGCGGTTTTCTATACGCTTCTATTATCAGATTGTTTTTAGATAATGCCACATATTGCAAGGATAGAATTGTTTCTCAAAGGCTGAAAAATCATCCAAAACTTCAAATCGAATTTTTACCGCCTTATGCCCCGAATCTAAACATGATTGAGCGTTTCTGGCGTTTTGTTAAAAATAATCTTGTGAAAAACACATACTATAAAAAATACAAAACCTTTCGCGCAAAAATCTTTCAGCTTTTGAACCATGTGGAACAACATCTTGATGAATTTAAAATAGTAATGGTTAAAAAATTTCAAATCATGAAAAACAGCCGCATCAACTATGTCAAGAAAAACCCACCCGAAGGGTGCTAAGGGCTCGGTCAAAAATAAGTTGGTAGAATTTGCGCCCCAATTTGTCATCAATACCAATGAGTATTACTTTTTTACTTGATTTTCCATAACAATTCATCTGTATTTTATGATTCGCTATATTTATAGATTATTCAAAAGATACTTAGAGATCACCTGATGGCCGAACTCAGAGAAGTGAGTTGAATCATTGTATAAAAACAATTTGTTTGCTTCTATTTTATTATCTCTTATATGGTTAAGCAAATAATCATATAAATCTATGTATTCAATATGATATTGAGAAAAAAAGTTTTTTAAATTCTCTTGAGGAGTTAAGTGATCATTTGTTCTTAGTTGATATTCATAGGGAAAAAGTATGACTTTAAATTTTATGCGATTTTCAGAAAGAATTTCTGAAATATATCGTAATATCTCAAGGCCTTCTTGATAGTTTTTTTTATCAGGGTTATGCAATCTTGCATCAGTTATAAAATATCTTGCTGATGTGTCTTCAAAAAGGCTTTTTAAGAATAAGTAGAGTCTTGAGGTTCGCCTAAGGAAATTATTTAATGCAAAAAAAATATGAATGGATTTCAATTTGTTAATTAAAAAAACGTCTTTCGTAGTATATTGAGATTGGTGCCTTAAGATATCGCTTTTAGGCAGTAAATCTAAATTGAAATCATTCAGACAGAGGCTCATAACGACGTAGCTTGAATTTTCCACAGCTTTGTTTTTTATGATATAATAATCAATGAAATTTCTATAATCATGCAAATTGTATCCAAGAACCGCTGCATTCACAATTTTATAATCGGGAGAATTTCTGTTGATAAATTCTACAAATGTTTTTTCAGCCGATACGCCGTATCCGAAAGTCATAGAATCACCGACGAAAAAGAGACTTCTCTTATCCTTCTTGTAGCCATAATCAGTATGAGGATCAATCCTGAAACCATTATTATCTGTATATATTTTTTTACCTACAGCAATCGCTTCTGTTGATTTACTATTCGCAAAAGTATCTCCATAAACATTGTACCTGAATAAATTTTTGCTAACTCCTATAGGAATAATTTCAGGAACAAATATGCGTACCAATATCTCCGAAAATAATATTAATACTGTCAACCCTAAAATATTCGAAATCAAAAGCGTTTTTTTCGGATTTTTATTAAACCATTTCTGTTTCATGAGGTTAATGACATCGCCTTTTTCGTAAAGCGAATTCCTTTCCTAACAGATTCAAGGTTGATACAGTTAATGCCAAATGTTAAAATATACTAATTATATAACTCCAGTAACTTGCGGTTCTTGCATGGTTTTTTCTGTTTGAATCCTTAATTAATAAAATTTCAGGCAATATTTAAGTTATTATTTTTAGTCCCTGTTCTCTGATATCCGGCAAGATATTAATCCATTGTAAACTCATTTTTCCAGTTTCTCGTTTCTCCCCATTCCTTCTGCTGTTTTTTTGAAAAAATACAATTTCCCATAACTAGAAAATCCATTTCAGTCCTCATGAAACAGATGTAAGCATCCTCGGGAGTGCACACAATGGGTTCACCCCTTACATTAAAACTTGTATTCACAATCAGCCCGTAACCGGTTTTTTTCTTAAAGGCTTTTATCAGTTTCCAGTATTTATAATTTGTATCTTTATTGACACTCTGAATTCTCGCAGAATAGTCAACATGGGTTATTGCCGAAATATCGGTGCGAAGATGGTAAAGTCTTTCATACATCTCCATCTGCGAATAATTATCAGGCAGGGGATTTCGCCTTTCTTCAATCACAGGGGCCACAATAAGCATATATGGAGACGGGATATCAAGACCAAAATATTCTCCGATATTCTCTTCAAGGACCGAAGGGGCAAAGGGGCGAAAACCCTCCCGATACTTAATCTTCAGATTGAGTTTTTTCTGCATCTCCGGATACCGCGGATCTCCAAGAATGCTGCGGTTTCCCAGCGCCCTTGGTCCGTATTCCATTCTCCCCTGAAACCACCCGATCGCGTTTCCATCGGCAAGGAGTCCTGCGACATCATTACAGAGAAGATAGAAATCCGAATATTCCTTGAAAGGAGCATCAAACTTGCGAACAGAACGTGCAATCTCAGCAGAAGAATATTCGGGGCCAAGGTAGGCCCCCTTCATCAAATCTTTACCGTTCCCGGCAGGTCTTTCCTTCTTCAGCCATATGTGCCATGCAGCATATGCAGCGCCAACAGCACCTCCGGCATCACCCGCTGCGGGCTGAATCCAGATATTCCTGAATATTTTTTTTCTTAAAAGTTTGCCGTTTGCCACACAGTTCAGGGCAACCCCACCAGCCATCACAAGATTATCAGCCCTGGTAAGTTTTTTTGCCGTATCCGCAAGACGAAAAATGATCTCTTCGGTTACCTGCTGAATCGCGAGTGCAAGATCCATATACGGCTGGTCGAGTTCACTTTCAGGCTTTCTTTTCGGAATACCAAAAAGTTTTTCCCATTTTCTGTCATGACACATGGATAAGCCAGTAGCAAAATTGTAATAATCCATGTTCAGAAGAAACGAACCGTCTTCACGGATGTCAACAAGCTCTGCAATTATTTTCTGCCGGTAGTGCTTCACGCGGTTTCCATCAGGATTTCCATAAGGAGCCAGTCCCATCAGCTTATACTCGCCGCTGTTAACCTTAAAACCGCAAAAATATGTGAAAGCTGAATATAATAGCCCCAATGAATGGGGAAAGTTGAGCTGATTAAGGATTTTTATCCTGTTCCCGTTACCATGCCCGATTGTTGTTGTCGCCCATTCACCGACGCCATCCACAGTAATAATAGCTGCATCCTGAAAAGGAGATGGATAAAAAGCGCTAGAAGCATGGGAAAGATGGTGTTCCGGAAAAAGAAGCTTTCCTGGTTTTCCAAGATCAAGATCCTTCAGCTCATCCATGAGCTGCTTTCTCATGAAAAGCTTTTCCTTTATCCACACGGGCATTGCAGATAAAAAACTAACAAGCCCTCTGGGGGCAAATGCATGATAGGTTTCAAGCAGCCTTTCAAACGTGATGTATGGTTTGTCGTAGAATGAAACAGCCGTGATATCTTCCAGGCCTAGGCCTGCTTCGCCAAGAACATATTTTACAGCGTGCGAAGGAAATGACGAATCATGCTTGACCCGTGTAAATCTTTCTTCATGAGCAGCAGCGATAATCTCGCCTTCAATAATTACAGCCGCAGCACTGTCATGGTAATATGCGGATAGTCCTAGTATTGCTTCCGGCATATTTCCTCATTATCAAAAAAGTGTATATACAAATGGAGCAACCGCGGAACCACTTGTTAATAAAATTATTCCGCCGAATAAAAGAAGCATTAATATTATCGGCAGAAGCCAGTATTTTTTCCTTTTGTTTAAAAAACCCCACAAGTCCCTTAAAAATTCCATATTCTCTCCAGAATATTATATATAAGGTCTATCAATATCTTCGGGTTTGAATTCATGATTTCTTGTTTCAAATACTGATGATTTGTCTTTCTTCCATTTTTTGAGCATCATGGCGTTTGCCCACATAATTTTCCGGACAACTCCAACAGATGTAACCACCGTTGTTTTTATCTGTTTTCATAAATAGGTATCCGGTATTTGTCAAGCAAGTTGTCGCCTAAATTAAAATTAACTATCTTCTGAGCCTCTTGCAGAAACAAATGAAACCACGTTGCCTGAGCTATATATTGTACAGTGGTATAAGCTGTAGCATATTATGCGATAGAGCCATGCTGATCGGCGCTGTTTCTGCAAAAGGCTCTATAAATAACCTAAACCTTCCAACTGTTTCTTTATATCTTCATCTATAGGCGCTTCGTCCGATTGTCTCATTTCCGAAAGAACATCATCCAGTACATTTTTGATTTCTGCTCTTAATTGTTTGTGGATCTCTTTTTCCTGCCGGCTGATATTATTTGTTTCCCCGCTGTTTTTTCGAAGGTCAAAGAGCTTTTCACGACCAAACTGTGTGATTAAACCCAGCAGATCTCTTATCCTTATTCTGTGGTGTGATTGGAGTATCTTTGAATATGTTTTAAAATCCCAGTATTTAAGATATGTAGTAAGCAGTTTGTAATTATTTTTTATAACACATATCCTTGGGGAACCATCTGCAAAAGCTATTCTATCATTGTTCAGTTTCTGTCCTTTCAGTGCCTGAGCAAAGGATTGCCCGTCCAGTTTAAAATCAGTTTCATATTCCAGAAGTTCTATAATAGTTGGAAAAATATCCATTAACTGAACTGTTTCGGGAACTTGAAAGCTGCCTGAATTATTATAGTCCACAACAAGCGGCACCTGAAGGACTTCATTGTACAGACCTATACCGTGCCCAATATAATTATGCTCCATGAATGCCTGACCATGATCAGCTATAAGCATGAAAAGATAGTCTTCTGATTCTTCTTGAAGGACTTTGTGGATATCACTTACAAACCTGTCAATATGGTAAATGCCGGCATCATAGCATGCTATCAGATATTTAATTTCATTTTTTGACGGGATTTTAAGATGTGTGTTAATTTTACGTGAAATATCCATGATAGATGTTTTTTTTGTATGTTTGGAAGTCAGGATTTTTACTATTTCAGAATTATCAGGCACTGATGTTGCTTTGTCCAAAAACATTTGGACGTCCTGTTTGTCTGCAAAATAAGGTTCATGCACGTATTCTGCTGTGTGAAAAAACAAAAACGAATTTTTAGCTTTTTTTATCCATTCCCTGAATTCAGGCAAAGCTTTTTCATTAAGACTCAACTCCTTTGCTTCAGTAAAATGACTGCTGAACGCATTAGGATTTAGAAGTATTTTAAAAGGAGTAAAAATGCCGGTGAGATATCCTTTTTCAGCAAGATACTCTGGCAGGACAACAAAATCACGATTTATTTTTTGGTCCATCCAGTTAATCATCAATGTTGGAGGATATTTACCCGCTATCATTGAATAAAACGAAGGGGCTGTCCAGTTTGATTGTGCGTATGCATTTTTAAATAAAACGCTTTGACTTGCAATGGAATCAATATTTGGAGAAGTATTTTTATGATATCCATAGCAACCAAGATGATCAGCTCTTAAACAGTCAACAATAAGAATACAGATATTCATTATTATGCTCCTTAATTCTTGTACGGTAGTCCTTCATAATCACCGGTTACCCAGCAGTGGGAGCAGACAGTGTCGCATTTTATGCTTTTATCTTTTGGGGAGGCAACTATCATTCGGCTGGAAAGATATTTTTCATTATTCCAAATAGTTTTAAAGCCATCCCTGAAAACATTTCCGAAATCGTTTTTAATTGGCCGAACATTACCGCAACAAGGCAACAAACCTCCATCATAATTTATATAAGCGGAACGGTACAGCCAACTGCAACCTTGTGATTCGGGAACATTCTTTGATACTTCGTTATCTTTCGGGAACATGGTTGAGAACCATTCATTCGACGCGTTATCATCCGGTATATTTGCCCTGATAAAACGAATTTGATCAATTCCCAATTCTTTTGCCTTGTCCCTGGCAAGTTCTATTTCATGTTCGTTAAATCCTGTGACACAATACTGCCAATCAACAAACGGAGTTGATGATTTAAGTCGCTTTTTTTCATCAATAACGCTTTTGATATTTTTCATGGCAAGTTCCTGATCACCATTTCCCATAAACTTACTATAGCTTTCCTGACTAACGCCGTGGCAAGAGAAAATCAGCACTTCAAGGCCGGATCTTACAATCTTTTCAGCAAGATCATGATCTTTGTAATTCATGTTCGAAGAAATAGCCACACCGATATTCTTTTTCGTTGCATATTCAACCATATCCAGGGATTCGGGGAAAAGCAAAGGTTCGCCATAACCATAAAGGTTAATCTTGAAAACAAATTGCCCGACTTCATCAACCAATTGTTTGAATTGTAAAAAAGTCATTCTACCGTATGGTCGTTCTCCATCCAGAGGTTTTCGGCGGTTATTATAACAGTATGCACATTTTAAATTGCATATATTTGTGGATTCTATTTTAAGAAGGTAAGGATAACTGGAAACAAAATCCTTTTTCAATAAACGATTGAATTCAGCTTGCACGAAATTTATCAATTTTTTGAATGTCATATGGCGAATAAATGCGAATAAATGCCGTTTAAAAATATTAAATTTTACTACTATATTTATACCCCTTGTTGAAAAATTTAATTCAAAAATGCTCATTTTAATATTCCTTTATAAAATTATTTATTCTGTAATAAATAGTCGGCCATTTTAATTCCCTGATAGACAGCATTCGTGCTAAGGCAAAAATAATAACCACCTTGCCTCCCAATAGAAAAGAGATTGCTGAACTTGTGAATCTCAGAAAATGTCTTTTCCATTTTTTCTTCATAATCAAGTCCATACACAGGCATGGCCTTATTCAGCTTAATAAGGTGTTTTTCTCGCAATTCACTTGATTTATAAAGTCCAAGTTTTTCAATGTCTTTTACGGCCCGATCAATTATCTCCTCATCAGAAAAATTTTCATAATCCTTTGATAAACTACATTCCAAGTTTATTCCCTCTCTGTCAGAAGGTGAACGTTTGCCAAAGATATTTCTGGGATAATAGATTCTGTTGAAAATAAGATCCGGGTCAGGATGATAAGTATAGACAAAAGGACGCTCTACTTTTTTTGTCATGTTATATGTCAGGTATACACTTAAAATTGTAACATATTCCAATTCAGGGCAATCATCTGCCCCAAGAAGAGAGTTGAGTTCATTAACTGAACCGGTCCAGATGATGTTCTTGATATCATATTTCCGGCCTTTGATTTCAACTCTTTTAATGCGATCCTGTTCTTTTTCAAGAGCCAGGGGGCCGCAATCCAAAATCGTATTTCCTTGTGCCTGCGTGTATTCGTTCCATAGACTTTTTATAAAAAGCTCAAACCCTTCTTCTGGATAATAGGTTTTGCAGCTTTTCATTTTGGACAACAGCATCTTTACAAGATCCAAAAGAGGCAATGGTTTAAAAGGTTCTTTTTGATTAAAAATATCTCTGTCAGCACGCAAATACCAGTCCTTATGAACTCTGTCACCCGGCATCAGAGTTTTTTTAAGGAACAGATCCTTAAAAAGATCATTATAAAAGTCAATCCCGCTTTTACTTGATATCCAATGCATCAATGAATCGGGATCACCTTGGCCTTTGTTTTTTTTCAGCAAGCATGAAATAATCTGTTTTTTGTATCTCCAGGGATAAAAAGGCACCTGGAGCTGGTTTGGAAATTTCCAGTAACGGCCTTTTGCGTGGATGGCAAATTGAAACTTGCCTGAGATCATTTCTTCTTGTTTTAAAATGTCCAAAATAAATTTATCGCATTCAGGATAAGGAGTCGAAAGAAAAACATGGGGTCCTATATCAAAAACAATGCCGTCGATTTTCAATGACCTGCAAAGCCCTCCAACTTTATCATCCTTTTCAACAATAATTGTCTGCACACCGGCCTTGGCAAGCAAATATGCTGCGGTTAAAGCTGTCACTCCAGCACCGACGATCAACGTAATTTTATCGGATTGTGAATTCATAATATTATTACCGTCACTATAAAAGAAAAAAATAAAATAAAAGCAATTATTCACCACGCTCTCTTCTGGCATTCTTCGGGGCAAAATTTTTTATACAAGATAGGATTCATTTGATTTGAATAGTGGCATCACTACCATATTTTCATCCGCTCTTCTTTTTATAGCGTTAATTGTCATGACAAAGTGGCATAGATATTTTTGAATATAAACCTCGAATATTTTAGCGAGTTTTACCATATTGGTTGTAATAAATTTTTTCTTTATCTTTGTTTGATTTAAGAATTAGAGGTTTCCCCAGGATCAGTCTGTGTGTATCGTCAGGCTGCCTGATCATGAATGTGGGCAGGATTACGGCAACCCAATCCTTTCCATCAAAAGCAAAACCTGACACCCCACCTTATGGGAAACCGGAACAAAATTCTCCCAAAATCTTTTACTGTATCTGGATGGGGAAACATATTAATAAAAAATTCCATGTGTTAGGAGGCTCTTGCAGAAACACAAAAAAATCATGCCAACACACAATATATTGTTATTGTACTGAATAGAATTCTACATTTTGTGGGTATCTGCAAGAACCTCGTTAGTTTTGGCTTATAATATGTTGCATTGTTTCGATTTTGAAATAAATTTTTTGATTATTTTTTTAATACGCTGTAATTTTTCAAAAATACCAACACTATAAAATGTGGGGGCCATAAGGTCGGTTTGAAGATTTATTTTTTTTCCTCAATAGCCAACTTTGCTAAAGCTGTACTGGGTTCGATGCCTAATTTGGAAAATTGAATTCTTTTTAGTTTTTTTCCAAGAAAAATTTTTGCTTTCAAAATGAATATTGTTTGTCTAATCAAGGAGATCGGTCCTTGTCCGGGGATGCCTATTATAAAATTATAACTTACTTCCATATTCTTTTTTCGTGCAATATTATAAGTATTCTGAATATGGCATGTTTGAATGTTCTTTCTTAACCACCTTAAACTTTTATTACTGAATCCATCCGGTGAAAATTCAAACAATCGGCATCCTGCCTCAAGACACAGATCCACAAATCGTTCATCCATGAATTGTTCATTGAACCAAGCAATCCAGTTAACATTAATTCCTCGTTTAATAATCTCTTTGCAGATTTTTTCTGCATGTGACGCCGGAATATTAAAAACATTATCTGCAAAGGCAAATTCTGTGACACCATGGATATAGCATAACTCCTCAATTTCTGCTACTATATCTTTAGGATCTCTAAGTTTTAATTTCGATCCATTGAGATAAGGGTAAGAACAATAAAAACATTGGAGAGAACATCCACGTTTGGATTGTACCCCAAGTGAGTAATTTCCTTTTTTGCAATTATCAAAAGGTATAAAGGTTCTATCAGGAATGATACTGTTTTCAAAGTTGACAAAAGATCGATCACCGGTAAAAACTATTTCATTTTTATCTCTGATAAATATACCTTTAACATTATAAGGAGAATCAAGATTATCTAAAAGTTGTGGAAAAAATTCTTCACCTTCTAAAAATATTCCATATTTAATTTCAGGGGCTTCAGTCATGAATTGCCTTGGGTACATGGAAAATCCCGCGCCCCCTGCGATAATAGGAATATTCCATTTTGTTTTTTTTATTATTTTAATTGTATCCACAAGATATTTAAGAGGAAAAATTAACTCATTTAACACCTTGTCATATATATGTATGTTTCGAATAGAGATACCAACTACATCTGGGAGCAAACTTGTGTAATACATGCTCAGTAGAATGAAATGGTTGATCAACATCCAAGTTTTGATCTACTACTTTAACATCATGAGTTCCAACAAAGGAACATAGGTATGCTAATCCAAGTGGATAAATATATTCAACATGTTTACCTGCAAATAGCTGTATTAGCAGAATTTTCATAATTAGATCTTTGGATAGTTGAAATTATTTTAAACCAAAAACAGGGGATAACTCATTAACCTTGTATCCTTATGGGGGGTGGATTCCTTATTTTACAAGGTGAGTTATTTATTTGATGTGAATAGTGGCATCACTACCAAATTTTTATCCTCTCTTTTATTTATTGCGTTAATTGTCATTGCAAAGTGACATGGATATTTTTGAATATAATTCTCGAATATTTTTGCGATTTTCTCCATATTTGTTGTGATAAATTTTTGTTTATCTTTGTTTTGTTCAAGGATTAGAGGCTGTTCCAGAATCAGCCTGTGTGTGTCGTCAGGTTGCCTGATCATGAATGTAGGCAGGATTACGGCACCTGTTAATGCGGCAATCCTGACAGGACCGGGTGAAAGGCTGGCCTGTCTGTCCAGGAAAGGGACTGTAACCCAATCCGTTCCGTCTCTTCCATCAAGAGCTATAGCGACCAGTTCATTGTTTTTCAGGGCTTTTATTACAGGCCTGACAGATCGATCAACATGTAGAAATTTAACCGGCAGGCCACTATTCTCTTTTACTTTAGTTTCATACATCCATTTCAAAACCGGGCGATTTACTTCTGGTTTCCCTACAAGCTGGTTTATAGTAAACCCTTTAAATCCAAGGGCAGGCAAAATTGTCATGAATGAACCAAAATGAGACAGTTGAATAATAACCCCTTTTTCTTTTTTTAGAGCGGCATTTAAGTGTTCAACGCCTTCTATTGTTACGATCCGATCCAGATATTCCTTTGTAAGATTTCCCATAAAAAGGTTTTCTACATTCCGTTTTATATAAATTTCAAAACTTTTTTTAGCAATCCGGAGAGTATGATCTTTACTGTCTGTTTTGCATAGATCATCAATGATTTTGCCAAGATTTTTCCGGTAGAATTTGAACAAAAGAGATGCAACAATCTTGGATAAAAAGAAAACAATTTTTACAGGAAGCATTTTTACAGCGATTCGAAAAGGTCCCCAGAAGAACAAAAAAGCTAAATCAGTAATAACTATCTTTATTTTTCTCATATAGTTGCAACCAGAATTAAAACAAAATCAATGAATTGGAATTATTTTTTTGTTTTTTGAAATGATACAAAACCGGTTTTCTGATCATAGGCTGATTTTTTGCCCTTTATCCTTGCAAGGGTTCGAAAAACGAATACAGCAGTCGGTTTCAAGACCCGTTCAAACATTCCGAGAAAACCATCTGCCAGCATATTCAAATATCGTTGAGAATATGGTCTGTAAAACATTCTTGCCAGGTCATTCTCATCTTTGGGAAACAGATCATCATCTTTTGAAATTAACCCCTCCTTCACCGCTATATCCCGAATATGTGTATCAGGTTCAATTTTGATATAACTGATTCCACCGCCTCCTCTGCCAGGCAATGAAAGTTGAATTTTAAAAGGTAAAATTAATGTTTTTATTGTATCTGTTAAATTATAACCCGGCAACGATGTAAAAAGGCCAAAGCCTATACCAATGCCTTTTATTTTACGTGCCATGTTGATGGTATTTTTAATATCCTGCTCGGTCAATCCTTTTTTCAGGGCAGAAAGTCCTTTATTAGTGGCAGCATCAGGGGAGAAATCAATCTGAACAGCGCCAGCTTTTTTTAACAACTCCAAAAATTCTTCGGTTATTCCTTTCATATGGCACCATACACCAAACTGAACATCAAGATTTCTCCTGATCATTTCCTCAAGAATTTTTCTTGCATGACCCTCCGGTACATTAAATACACTATCCACAAAAACAAATCGCTCCATCCCGAACTGGTTGATAAAATATTCAATCTGATCAACAATGTCTTTTGTGTCACGGAGCCTGACTTGCCGGCCATTTAAATTAGGATAGGAACAGTATGCACAATTAAGTAAGCATCCTCGCTTTGTCTGGATACCGATAATATTGTATGACGGACCCAGATAATTTTTCATGTCAATTACTTCCGTGGCTGTTTCAGGCATGGGAATTTCAGAAAATTCAGGCAATGGTCTGTCTCCAGTGTAAATAACCTGATTATTTTTCCGCATGAATATCCCTTTTACATTTTCTGGATTATTCAGGTTTGCAAGTAATTCTGGTGTGGATTTTTCACCCTCAAGGAAAATTCCGAAGTCAAATTCCGGAATTTTTTTCATGATAATTTCAGCAAACATTGAAAACCCAGAGCCGCCTGCCAAAATTTTTATTTCCGGATTAATTTCTTTAATCGCCAGGACCATTGGCTTCACTGTATTAAAGTATACATGTTTATTCCTGAAATTTGTTGTATCAATATTTCGAATTGAGATTCCGATTATATCAGGCTTGAATTTTTGCATTTCATTTTTCAGCTCATCCATAGCACTTGATAAAGGATACAGGTTAGGGTCGAATATTTTTACCTGATGATTTTTCAGGGCAGAAGCTATGTAGGTAAGGCCGATTGGCAAATTTGGGACTTGTGCTTCTCTTGTTCCCATATCCTGCTGAATGAGTAATACTTTCATAATTATCCTAATCTCTACTTTTAAAAAAATGAAAAACTTTTTTAAAGGTCATGACTATTCCTGGAAACAAACTTGAAATGAATATATTTTTTTCAAAAACAATAATGAACGGCTTTAACGCAAAAAACCTGATCAAAGTTTTAGATATTCTTAATCGTAAAAGAACAAATAACAATGTAGTATAATGAATTGTTTTTTGCCTGTGCCAGACCCAGGTTTTTAAGAAGTGTTGTGGCTCCAGCAGATTATCCTGTTTTGCTTTTTCATAGAGTTTTGTCCCGCGATAAAAAACCAGGGAGTTAACTCCTATCAGAGATTGAGAAGGGGCGTGGCTTAACAGGTAGTTAAGAGTATATAGTGTATCGTCAGTTGTTTCCCAGGGATTATTTACCAGAACATCTATTAAAAGTGGAAAACCAGGATAATTATTTTTAAAAAATTTAAATATTTTATCACAATTTTTATTAACCTTTATGCGATTATACATAGCTTCTATCCGAGGAGCCTTACTCTGCAACCCAATGTGGCATAATAATAATCCATTTTTAATAAGGTGATTCATTTTTTTTTCAGAAAATTTTTGTGGAGAGATCAGGCAGCGGAAAGGAAACCCTGATTTTTTAAAAATTTGCGCAACTTCAATAACGTCATTTCGATAAATAAAGCAGTCATCTTCAATACTGATAATTCTAACAAAAGGAATTTTTTTTTAACCCAGTTTAATTCATCTTCAATTTGATCTAATGACTTCCAGCGTACTTTAGGCGTTATGATTTTTTTTAAAATATTATTTGCACAATAAGTGCAATTATGCGGGCAACCCCTGGTGGTTTCTATGTGATAGACAGTTTGCATTTCACCAGGTACACCAGGTAGCTCATGTTTTTCAAATAAATAGTCCTGGTATTTATCTTCATCACAGGTTTCAAGCGAAAGGATTATCTGTTCTTTTTCGGAGTAAATGAAATGCCCCTCAGGTCCATAGTCAGGCAGAGGAAGAGAAGAAACATCTGAGATGTATTTTTTTTCTGGGCGAGATTTGCCTTTGAACCAAATGTTAGGTATGGAGTTAATGTCCTGAGAGTTATTCATCTTCCGAACCAGTTCCAACATGGCATCTTCCCCCTCACCTATGCATACAGCATCAGCATATTGAAGAGCTTCTTCAGGATTTAAAGAAGGCAGTACTCCTCCCCATATAACGAGATTTGATTTGTTTTTTAAGGCCTGTGTCAGTTTTATTCCGACCTGCATATAGTTATCCATTAAACTTATACCAATTATCGAAGAGTCTCTCGTTATATTAACAACTTGTTGAATTATCGTTTCTGGGTAATCAATGTTGGAGAAAGGAGAGATGTTTAATGCGGAATCTGAAGAGTGTGAAGGTAAAAAAATCATTTGAGTTTTATAACCAGAATTGCGTAATATTGCGGATATTATCCTTAAACCAAGATTTAATGTATTACTGTATGGCGAAATAAGACTCACCTGAATATTACTATCATTCAAAATCATCCCCCCTCAATTTGTTCGGATTTTTTAGTTACCTATTTAAGGCGGGGCACTTTTAGTACGCTGAACAGAGGTTTTTAGTAAATAATCAAGCATAATTAAAGCGTTAGCAAGCTTTTGCCAACTGCTTGAATTTACAGACTGTCCCGCCTTAAGTGTGTAGCCTATTGCAATTTGACAATTAGCTGGCCATTTTAGCCTCATGCAAATTTTGGAATTCCAATACTATCAAATATCAGTGTGTTTTGTGTAAGAATAAGACATAAATTCATCAATCAAATGATCTGGTATTTCTAATTCATCCCTCAAAATAGATATTATCTCAGGCCTGCTATCTTGTTTCTCTTCCAACTCCATCTGTTTTAATGCCGTTTCTCTTGACATGTATCCCAGCCTAACCATGTTTGCATATCCATCCACATTATGGTTAAACCCCATCATAGCTTTAAAACAATGGTTTACTAAAGTATGATGTAAACGACAATCAAATCTCCAACTCGAAGTCTTCTCCTCAGGCTTTTTCCAATCCAACTCTTCCATCAATGTTTTCTTTATCTTTCTTCGATCCCATTCAATGTAATCATAGAGAAAAAATTCTTTAATATTTTTATTTTTATTAAGGGGATATACATGGCCTTTTATGTCTAACAGGTTGTTCATTATGCTGGTTTTAGGGGTCCAATACTCTGTTCTTAAACGCAAAACATAATATAGAAATTTTATAACAGCCGGTTTGTTGATGGAAAATAAATGTTTCCGAATACCTTCGCGACCAAAAAACTCATTAGAAAACAGTTTATCCTCGAATGAGAATTCTTCTGCTTTGGAATGACCCCACAGGATTACAGGAATATTATTCTCTATGGCTGTTTTATGTAAAAGCCATTTTCCCCCGGTCATACAGGCGTAGCACATCCTCTGTTTCGCAAAAGTAGGCCCAAAGGGAATTGAAGCCTTTAGATGGTTTGATAGCAATTGTATGTCTACTTTGCTTCCGGCAGAGATATAATCAACATTTAAAATCTCGCAAGCCCTTTTTAAGTTAGCTAATCCCTGGGGATGTCGAAATCCATTATCATAGTTTAGTGCTAATACATTAAGTTTAAATATCTTTTTAGCTGCATACAGGACAAACGTACTATCGCGTCCTCCACCTGTCCCCACAAGGCAATCGTATTTTCCACCCTTACTTTTATAGGCTGAAAGTATCTTTCTTAATTCGTCCTCACCTAAGGGCTGTTTTTTCTTGTAGTTTAAGCAGACATTACACACCCCATTTTCATCAAATGTTATATTTGGATAATTTTCAGGCAATACACACTTACTACATCTTTTTACGCCTATCATAGTCTCATATCCTCACTCCTGATTACATATAACCGGGATCCAAGTTTTTTCTATCTGTTTATTATTATTTAAACCTTCTCAACACACACCGATTTAATTCCCTGTGTGTGCACATGGTTCCAGTTCATACCGAGGTTATTTAATTCATAATATTTGATTATAAACTTACCAATTGTTCGGATTTTTCTCTGCCGATGATTTTCTCAGCAGCATCTATTCCTTTGATTAATGGGTAAGTACCACTCAGGCTTCCTGCATTTAGCTGAGTCAATGCGCCTTTTTGTATCAGCCCATTGATCTTATTCGGCATCTGCTGTATTTCCAGATTTCTTTCAGAGTGAGCAATTATGGGTACTAGTCTGTTTATGAGTAATTTGAAGATTACTTCTTCGGCATATAATGGAATTTGGTATGCAGGTAATTCCAGTAAGATATATTTTTTTTATACTGGATTATCAGTTTGTTATGCCTTTCAATATATTCCGGAAGGTCATGAGAAATGAAAAATTCGGCCCCGACAATTATTTTTATATTAATTTTTCTGGAAATAATTTCTTTTTCCAGTTCACTGGCAACCTTGCAAATCCTATTGCATAAATCGCTGGATGGGATTTCAAGAATATGGGGTGTGGCAACTATTACCTTTATGCCTGCACCGGCAGCTTTTTCCACTATTTTTATGGATTCATCAATAGCCCATGGACCGTCATCAATACCGGGAAGAATATCTGTATGGATATCAATCAATGTTTTTTTCTTCCGAATAGCCTGTTTTATAATAATATTGATACTATCCGTCTGTTCCTAATTTGAACTTATTTAAAATCATCCCAATAAGATAAACATTTGCCTGGATCAAAAAATCTTTTAACTGGTAAAAAGCCTTGAGCGTTAATTTCTCACTTTCTAATATCCCTATAGAGCCATCCACATATCCTGCCAATATTATGGCATCATTGGCCACAAGAACAGGTGGTGAATCAATTATAACCATGTCGTACTGTTCAGTGAGCTCTCCTATTAAATGTTTCATCTTATTAGATTCTATCAAACGTCCAGGATCGTGCGGAATGGGACCGCTGGTGAGCAAACTTAGACCTTTAATATCGGTTTTTATTATACTCTCTTTAAGGCCTGTCTCCTCCGCCAGGATGTTGGCAACGCCACGTAAGTTCGATACACCAAAAAATTGGTGAATAGCGGGTTTTCGAAGATCTGCATCTAAAACAACTACCCTCTTCCCTTCATGAGCAAATGAGATCGCCAAATTAATTGCAGTGGTGCTTTTACCCTCTTTTTCAAGTGCGCTGGTAACTATTAGGCTGGTTACCGGTTTATCCAGCGTAGCAAATTTAATACTATTCCGAATAGTTCGGTAAGATTCCGGTAACGGATTTTTAGGGTCCATTTCAGAAATTAATTTAGGTTGTCCCCTTCTGAACTTAGGAATCGTTCCTAATAAGGTAATCCCAAGATTCTTTACTTCATCAGACGTTTTTATGGTATCATCCAGGTAATCCACCATGAAGCCAAGACCCAACCCGAACATTAACCCCAAAAAAATACCCACGATACTGTTTAAGATAATGCTGGGACTCTCAGGATCGTCGATATCCGGCACTGTTGCTGCTTCTACCAACCTAATCTCAGAAATAGCCATAGCTTCCGCTATTCCGACTTGATAAAGACTTTCAAGGAGCGAGCTATAATGCTCTTGACTGACATTGTATTTTAATTCAAGTTGAGATTCTCTGAATACTTTATGAGGCATGACGCGTAATAACGATATATGACTTTTGATATTTGTGTCGATGTTTTTACGTTGGGCTTTCAGCGCAGCAAGTTCTCTTTCAAAATCCTGCAAGCTTGTTGAGGTCTCCTGGAATACACTGATTTCAGTTTTCAATTCATCTCTGATTCTTGCTATCTTTTCGTTAATGGCTGCCACATCCGGATGAGCCGGCCTCTTTTCCATCAACATCCCTGCTAATTCCAACTCAAGATCGGTTAAGGTTGTTTTGAGGTTTTTAATCTGGGGATTTTCAGTAATAGCGGAACTTGAGACCTTAGCGTCATTCTCTCTATCAAGTTGGCCTTTTAGTGTTTCTATTTCTGCCCTAACCCTGGAAATATTAAGAATATTATCCTCTTTCCCCTTTATCAAGTCCACCATTGTTTCTATAGCCACCCTGGTTTCTGTTTCCAAATCAACAGTGTCTTCCGCTATCATAAATTGTTTTATCTCATTCAAAAGATTGAAATAATCAGCCCTGGTCAATTTGATCTGATTTTCAATAAATCCTTTGGCGTTTCTGTATTCTTCCTTCATTTGACTGAGGTTATGTTCAATATATACCTCTGCCAAGCTGTTAGCAATTATCGCTGCCTCTTCCGCATCAGGTGACTGTGCCTTGATTTCAATTAAATCCGCATCCTCAATCTGTTCTAACTCTACATAGGCTTGCGGAAATATAGATGATACTATGAACTTTGATTTTTTCAACTCACTGGGCTTCAACAAAGATCCATCTCTGGCCCTTAATTGTAATTTTGATATAACCTCTTCCAGAATTGGACCTACGATGGCCAGCTCCAAGCGCGTTTCAGTTTCCACTTCCTGCTGGTCGACACCTTGCAAACCAATAGTTGCCAAAAGAGATGATGCGGTATTTGAAGTTTTAGCGTATACTTTTGCAGACGTTTCGTACACAGAGGGGAGCAAGAAACTGCCTATTATAGCTGTAAGCGAAATAATTAAAAATGCCTGGATAATAATCCACTTTCTGCGACAGATGATTTCCCAAATTATTTTAAGTTCCATATTTTAAATTTTACTTTCACCGTTTTACTTTCACTGATGAGAAGAGAAATGATTTTATTGCCAATCAGTCACTCAATACTACTCAACTAATATTCAATAACTTACAGAGCCTATTTTTTTCAAGGCGTTAGCCGCATTGGAACTGACATATTTATCCTTATCGTCCAACAGTGTTGTTAATGCCGGAACAGCGCTTTTATCCTCAATATTTCCTAATGCCCAGATGGCGGTAAGCCGGACATCCTTATCTTGTAGAATTCTGATCAAATGCCTTACTGCTTTTGCGTTCTTTATCATTCCCAGCGCATCACATGACGCCGTTTTTATCTCTTTATCCTCTTCATTCAAGAGAGCAACTAATGCCTCAACAGAACTATCTTCTTCTATTTTACCTAAAGCCTCTATGGCATTTAGCCTGGTCTCTTTGAGCTGATCATTGTTTAAAAGTTCGATCAACATGGGAACAGCTCGTTTTTCTTCCTCTTCTCCAAGATAATATATGGCATTATTTATTACCATAGCATTTTCACTCTTCAAATCCTGTAGATATTTTTCGGTGTCGTTTAGACTACAGCCATAATTAAGAAATAAAATTAAAGCTAATAAGCCACCCAAAATCTTTTTTTTAGACATTTTACCCTCAGAATCCTAAATTTTCTCCCATTTGTTAACAAAAAGCGCAAGTATAATAATCAGACTATTCTATAGTTTGTTAATTCCTCAATTTCATGGCGAAATAACAATATCCTTCTCATCTTCTTTTCCACGCAAAACATCTTCCACTTCCGGCGCCATAATGATTCCTCTTTCCAGGCTTATAAAAGGAGTAATAATATTATTAAATCGCTGCATGAATCTTTCTAAATTAGCTATGAAGCTGGGAGGCACATAGATAATGTCACCGCTTCTTAAATGAATATCCTGATATATCTTCCCTGTCCTGAGCATATCATGGATATTTAAAGCAGCAACTCTGGCTGCACCCTTTTCATTTCTTACCAGAAGGACCCCCTTTTCGTTGGCATCAGCAGTAAACCCTCCTGCCTGGGATATAGCTTCCCATGCCAACATCTTTTGATCCAGGATAAAAGTCCCTGGAGATTCAACCTCGCCGAGAATGTGGATCTTCCGGCTTTTTAAACTGGAAACGTTAATATCCACCTGCGGATCAATAAGGTATTTTGATAGCCCCGAAGCTATTTTTTCCCTTAATTGGGAAACGGTTAAACCTGATGCCTCAACTTTGCCCGCCAATGGAACGTAGATGTTTCCGGATGGGTCTATCTGAACTGTTCTTTTCAGATCCTCATGCCTCCAGACATTGATGGCAATCTCGTCGCCTGAGCCCAGGATAAACGAAGATGTGGGGAAGGCTGACTTTTTTTTGTCAATGATTCCCTTTTCCGTACCGCCTTCCTTGACTATTTTGTGGCCGGAACAGGCCATTGCTAACAACAGCAGCAATGGCCATATTATTTTGCAGCACTTTATCATCTCAATTCCTATATCAATTTAAATTAAATTAAATTTCGAATAATTCTTAGCCACAGACACGCACTAACGAACACAGACTTTCATTGAATCATAAAATTCCTGATTTCACTTGGCTCTTCAGGGGCTGTGGGCCCGGGTTTACCCAACACCCTCCAGTAAATAATCCCATTAATTTGTTCCATCCTCTTGATTATCTTCCATATTCGTTGCCACGCGTCAACCTGAATGGCATCGGTCGAAGTATAGGTCATCAAGGATTGCCTTGGAACGGTGAGAGTGGGAAATCCGAAAACAAATGAGGATGTAGGTGAAAACTCCAGCTTAAAACGATACGTGGAATCGGCCTCCCATGCAAATGTCGCCGGTGGCGACTCCGGCAGGACCGCGCCATTATCTGGAGTCAGCAGGGTAATCTCATCAGTGGCGCTATAATACCAGCTTAAAAACTCGTCCCATTGTGTATCTGCGGGAAAATCTATTATCGAACCGTTGTAATCGCTGTCAAAACCGGTTTCTGTCTCAGGAAAATAGATGGCCAAACCGTGTGAATTGGGCAGCCAGGTGCCGTGATATTCAGCTATTACAGCAGACTCAACGGCAGTCATAACATCAAAAGCTGTCGTCTGAATATCAGGGTCAGAAGATTCAATATAGAGCAAATCGGCAAAATGGTACAGGTCGATATTTTCAGGGCAATTATATTCCTGACTACCAGCCCTGGCAGCAGTAATCTCTGACTTATTCGAATCCATGGCTGCAGCAAGATCGTTAACGCAAGAAGCAATCGTATCCATAATACTTAAGTCAATTGCTGATTGCGTAGTTTCACTTGCAGAGCCATAAGACTCACCATAACGATTTACTATGGTTGCTCCCAGATCCGTGGCGCTCATGGTCGGTAAAGCCGACAGATCTTCTATAATTGTATCATAAGGCCATCCGTCACCAGGTTCGGAAGCTTCGGAAGCGACCATGACATTAGCAAGATCCTTTATTTCATAGGCTACCTCTGTCATGCTCATTAAACAGGCATCAAAACCTGCAAGATCAACTTGTTGCCTTTCCGTTTTAATAGTATTAAGCGCACTTTTCACCTCGCTCATATACAGACTGTCCCCGCCACTTGTATCATCCCAACAAACCGCCCTAAGGATAGGACGTTCAGGCACATATTCGACGCGCCAGCCTCCTCCGTGGTTCCACAGAATTACAGCATAGTTGCGGGCCGGATAGTTATCCATAGACCACTTGATAAAATCTATAAGAGTCTGAGGATCAGCCATATTAACTTCTCGGCCGCCTGTTCCGTCACCCCAGTCGGAAATGGCATTTGCCACTGTGGGAGTCATGCCGGCCGTTACCAGAAACCTCTGGCAATCTGTCCAGTTGTCAAAACTGCTGTCTTCGCCGGGAATTCTGTCGAATTGAACCACTATGTTCACATTGGAATCAGAGCCTACAGATGACATCTCCAAAAAATCATCTATGCCGGCGTCCTCTAAATTGTTATCTCCATCCAGATAGACCATAAATGTCCAATCAGCACACTTAGCATATTGAGGTAAAAACAGACCAAAAGCCAACAAATAAAATAAAACAGACAATATTCTTTTCATTTTTTTTGCCCTTCTCCTTTTAAGCGTAGTGCCTAATACTACAAAATTTTCTATTTGAGAAAGTAAAGAATTGCTCCACTCATTTTAGAATAATTTTTTTTACCTTAATATATGGCGCTTTATCTTTAGACAATAGTAATTGACCCTTAACAACAATTTCAGTACCCAAAGTAACATTCTTTCCAAGCCCGGCTGGAAACTTTCCCGTGACATAGATTGCCCCTGTTGAGTCTTTAACCACCCAGTCGCTTCGGGTGATTAACGGGTTTTTCAGGCCTCCTCCCTGCCATCCACGATATCGTCCGCATACAGTGATTACCTCGTTCTCATACTTTTGGATATCTTTCCATATCTCGCCGATTGGCGTGTATTCCAGGGGAGCATCCTGTTCATTTGACTGTACCCTGCCACAGGAAATCAATATCGTCAAGATCATAAAGATAAGTGTAAATTTTTTGTTTATCATTGATTATCACAAAATTTTTTGTATCTGTTCACGATTTATTTGATCCGGTTCTAAAATTTATCATACTCAGTCTGCCATCTTCTCTATATTACACAAAAGCCCCCGCAGTTGATAGCTGCCAAAGGCCGGATCATAAGGCGGAGCGCTTGATGTTAAGACGTTAGCATTAGACTCCCATACTCCAAAATCCGGCCCCTCTCTTTCCGGAAACCACCATCCGTGATCAATATTAACTATTCCGCTTTGTATATCCTCTGTTACCACTGCTTTCATCTTTATCCTGCCACGGGGAGAACTCACGTAAATCCAGTCTCCGTCAGCGATTCCATGAGAATCAGCTATGGCTGGATGGAGCTCAGCAGTTGGATCAGGCCTTTTTTTTCTCAAGGATTTTATCTGGCGATGTTCGCTGTGAAAAAACTCAAGCCTTCTGCTTCCAGTTGTTAGCACGTACGGGAAATCGTTTTTAAGCTCAGGTTGATTTATAGGACTCTCTGGTGGTTCTTTATATGTTGGCATTGGATCATAACCCAACCTTTCTAAGGCGTTGCAGAAAAACTCTACTTTCTTTGAAGGTGTCCTGAATCCATTTTTCTCGAACTTTCGGTACTCGTGGGGCGGGAACACCATGGATCTCTTTTTTAGTTCTTCAAACGTCAGGCCTAATGGCTCAAGTCGGTAATTTAGAATATCTTCCATTGTTTCTTCAGAACCAGGCAGGTTCAATCGTTTTGCCAAGTCTATTAAAATCTCTTCATCCTGCCTGCAAAGACCAACCTGAACCACTTTTTGCTGAGCAAAAACAGCGTTTTCAGCTACATAGGGGAGTTCAATTGTTTGATTGACTTCCGGCCAGAATGCAGCAGGTAAAAAATAATCAGCCAAAGCTGCTGTTGGAGTCATAAACATATCAGCAACGACAAGTAAATCCAGATTTAACAGAGAATTATAAACTTCTTTTGAATTTGCTATTGTAACCATAGGATTACTGCCAAAGTTTAGAAGAGCTCTTATTGGATAGGGCTTGCCTGTTCGCATTGCTTTAAGTACGCCGGGAATATGTGCTGAAGGCAGAAATGCTCTGAATCCTCCCAACAGCTTAAATTGTTCCCCGCCTATTCTTTTCTTTATCATCCCCTTTGGCAATTTGTCTTTTAAGACCGGATAAGGCCTGATAATATTCATGCCTAAGATATCACTGCCTGGTACATCTATATTACCGGTTAAACCTCTAAGCAAAGAAATTGCTCTAACCGTTTGCAAACTATTTGGAGTGTGTTCGATAGCTACGCCCCATTCTATAACTGACGGCTTTTCAAGTGCATATTGCCTTGCCGCGGCGACAATTTTTTCAGCAGGAACCCAGGTAATTTCTTCAGCCCATTTGGGCGTATAGTTTGACACATGTTCCTTTAGTCTATTGAATCCTTTTGTCCATCTTTCAACAAATTCCTTATCATAAATGCCTTGATTGATAATTACATGGGCCATGGCAAGAGCGAGTGCATCATCTGTGCCCGGTCTTGTCGGCAGCCACATTTTACAGCGTTTTGCTGTTTCAGATCTTCTAGGATCAATCGCAATGCCAAAACTGCCGGCCTTTAATGCCCTTTTTACCGGAAACGATAGTTCCCCGTCCGGGCCAGTAACAACGGGATTATGTCCCCAAAACAAAATGGTCTTAGGGGTGACCTTGCCGTAGTAGTCTGCAACCACAAACCCGCCATAGGTCAGATGGCTTACTGTTATTCTGGGAATAAAACAATTCGCAAGTCCTGGCTCATACCAATTGGGAGTTCCAAGAGAATTGGCAAAACGTATAACATGAGTAAAATGGTGCCTGCCTGTTCCCTGACCTATGGCAATAGACTCAGGGCCTGATTCCTGCCTGATACTGTCAAGCTTATTCGCAATTTCGTCTAAGGCCGTATCCCAACTAATTTCTTTCCAGCTATTAGAACCTCTGCTTCCAACCCTTTTCAAAGGGGTCAAAATCCTGGAAGGATGATATATAATTTCAGGAGTAGAAAGTCCTTTAATACACATCTGTCCACGGTTAAAAGGAGAGTCGGGATTTGGCTTTACTCTTGTAAGCTTACCATCTTTTACAAATAAAAGAGCGCTGCATCCACCATGGCATACTCTGCAAACGCTTTTAAAAATTTCTTCTTTATCTTTCAAAATTAGTACCCGTTCACAGCAGAGAGCGCAGAGCTAAGAGAGAAAAGATTTTTCCGATCTTACTCTAAGCTCCACGCTCTTATTAAAACGCGCAAGAATCTTGCAGTTTTCTTCGATAATTCTCTCCGGCGATCCAAGGAGATCGCACAGGTCATCAGGACCGCCAACAATATCTGTCACAATTTCATCAAGATGAATTCGCCCATTCACACACAGGCTGAGAATTTTGGCAAATGCTCCGCCAAGATGGCCGCGTGATCCAACCAAAGACACAGCATTGGTAATCATGTGGTCCATAGCATCCAAAACCAAAGGCTCACCGCTTCTCGCCAGGAGGGCAATACGGCCGTTGGCATTCAAGCGCCGGAATGCCCTGCTAACGTTATCCATATACCCGGAGGCCTCAATAAGCACATCGACGGAACACGGACCATGGTCAAAGAATTCTTCAATATCGTACACATGATCGCTCCACTTCATCGCGAGCTTTCTTCGAAATTCAACAGGCTCAACAACGTGGACACAGGAAGCACCGAAAACAACCTTGCTCAACATTGCAGAAAAAATTCCTATTGGACCGGCTCCAAAAACAAGAACCACGTCTCCTGGCCCTACACCAGTGTTCTGACAAGCAACATAAGCGACACCTGCGGGCTCAATGCATGCAGCCGCTCTCAGTCCCCTGTCGCTTTCCGCCAACGCAGAAACATCATGGCTCAGCATCGCAGGTACATCAACCACTGTGCCAAAGAGTCCATCCTTTTCCAGTCCCAACAATTGTGCATGACAACACTGATTGAACTGACCTCTCCGGCACACATCACAGTGATGGCAAACAATGATTGACTCAAACGTAACACAGTCGCCTGGTTTCACATGGTAAACATGAGAACCAGCTTCAAGTACCCTGGCAACTCCTTCGTGCCCGATGATTCGGCCTTCAGGAGGAATCTCTGCCGGTGCGGAGCATCGAATATAGCCTGTATCAGGATTCGTCTCTACCAAATGCACGTCTGTACCGCACAATCCTGCATAGATCATCTCCACCCTGATTTCATCAGAACGTAAGTGGCCCAGCTCACGTTTCTCAATGGAAACACGCGGATTTTGATAAATTTGGTGAGGCCCCGGATCAACAACTCCCTCTACAGGCTTTCTATCTGCACGAAGAACAACAACTTTAGATTTCATGCCCCCTCCATCTCCAACGCCTTTTTATCTATTTTTCCACTCCCGATCTTAGGTAGAAATTTTCTGATCTCGACTATTCGGGGCACCTTGTATTGAGCTATTCTCCCTCTACAAAAGGCAAATATTTCTTTTTCTGTTATTTCCCTTCCATTCTTTGTCACTATAATGGCCTTAGGTACCTCGCCTCTGAGATCATCATTTGAAGCTATTACCACCGTCTCTTTAATATCCGGATGTTCCATTAAGGCCAACTCAATCTCAAGTGGATATACCTTAAGCCCGGCAACCTTCATCAGCCCGGCTTTTCTGTCAACAAAGTAAATATTCCCTTCTCTATCCCTTTTGCCTAAATCACCACTGTAATACCAACCATTTTTAAAACAATTTTTACTGTTCATGGGATATTTATAGTAGCCATTAACAACTGCCGATCCCTTGAATATTAATTCTCCTATCTCGCCGGCGCCAACCAGCTCATCATTTTCATCCACTATTTTTACTTCATAGGACATGCAGGGTTTTCCAACCGAACCGGGAACTATCGGCCCTCCCGGCACCTGAGTAATGGCAATGCCGGTTGTTTCCGTGCTCCCCCATACAGGTATAATAGGAACGCCGATCTTTTGCCTAAAACGCTCAACGAGTTCCGGCCTGGTATGCATTCCCCCGCTTTCCGGAACCCTGAGAGAACTAAGATCATATTCATAATGATCAAGCACATCCAGCAATTTTTCGTACATGGGCGCCAACCCCATCATACAGGTAACACTATGATCAGAAATGACCTTTGCTAAAGACTTTGGATATATCCTGTCAAGCAAGACCATAGTCCCTCCTAAATAGAGGGGTCTTGCAATTAGTTCATGAGGATGGGCGAATGGTGCAAAGATGCAAAGGTGGATATCATTTGCGGTAAGTTTAAGGGCATCAACTGCAGCTATTGTATTCCAGTATATCTGAGCGTGAGTAGTAATAGCGCCTTTAGGATTGCCTGTAGAGCCGGATGTATAGTTTAGATAAACAATATCGTTGTCTTCAGCTCTGAAACTAAAATTCTCGGATTTTTTATCTTTTATTATCTTGTCCCAGGAAATTTCTTCTTCGTTCTTATTATTGCCTGCAACTACCACTGGAATTTCTAAGCTCGAAGGAATGGATCTTTTCGCAAGGTTCAAAAACTGTTCGTGGACAATAAGGCACCTGGGGTCAATATTTTGCAATAAGACATTGATCTTATCATCCAGAAGCTCAAAATTTATGGGAACAACTACGCCTTGAACTTTTGCTATGGCCAGAAAACTGATAACCAGTTCAGGAACCCTGGGGAGCATCAGCCCAACTTTATCTCCCTTATTGACCCCCATCTCCACCAAAGCATCGGCCAGCTTGTTTACCGTCTGATTTAGTTCTCTGTAACTGATTTTTGTGTTATAATAAATTATAGCTATCTTGTCAGGAATATCTCTTGCGTGTATCTCAAGCATCTCAACCAGAGTCATAACAAAGTCCTACTTTCAAAATTCTATCTATCAGTCCCCGGAAGCTGCAGGAACTTTCCATAAAATGCCCCAATAAGTTTGTCAACTTTTCTGGAGTCAGAAATTTACAAACTCATTTTTATAAGGCTCCTCTACCACCAATCACTGCTGGTATTGTTTTAAAAAGTATCTTCAGGTCGCCAATAAAACTCCAGTTGTCAATATATTCCAGATCCAATTTCATCCAATCTTCAAAAGAGATGTCATTCCTGCCACTAATCTGCCAGGTACAGGTAATCCCAGGTTTTATACTGAAGCGCTTACGTTGCCAATCCTGGGTAAAACCGTTATAATCTCGTATCGGAAGCGGCCTGGGCCCCACTAAGCTCATGCTTCCCCCTATAACATTAAATAACTGTGGCAATTCATCAATACTTGTTTTTCTAAGCCAGCGCCCAACTTTAGTAATCCTTGGATCATTTCGAATCTTGAAAACCGGACCATCCATTTCGTTCAAGATTTGATATTTTTCTTGTTCTTTTTCCGCACCCATCACCATTGTGCGAAACTTGTATAGACGGAAAATCCGTTTGTTGTACCCTACCCGCTCCTGAGCAAAGTAAATTGGCCCTGGAGACGTGAGTTTAATGGCAAATGCAGCCGCCAGCATCAGAGGAAAGGTCAATATTATAAATGCCAACCCCACGACCGAATCCATTGTCCTTTTTAACAGATACCGCCCATAGCCATACGGCCTTGAAGCTGCCGTCAATATCCAAAAACCGGCAAATGTTCCAGTTTTTAATGTTGTAAACTTAGTATCGAAAAGCTGAAAAATATAGCGTATTATAATGCCTTGTTCTTCGGCTTCTTTTATGATTTGTTGAGCACGTTCATATTGGGAATCAAGAGGTAAAGCAATAACCACTTCATCAACCACCTGACTCCTTAAAATAGTCGAAAAATCATCAAGGTTTCCTAAAAGCCTTATGTTTTCTCCATGGCAATTTTTGTGATCATCAACATATCCTAATATGCGATATCCCCATTCCTCATGTTCCTGAACCTTTCGAACAAAGTAACATGAATTCTTATTAGCTCCAACCATTAGAATAAATCGAAGATTCCTGCCATAAATACGCAACTGGTTGAGGGAATATCTTAAAATGGTGCGGAAGGATATAGTCAAAATGGTACTTGAAAGCCAAAACACAGAGAGGAACTGCCCGGTAAAAACCTTAACGCTAAAAATCTGTCCACACACCAGGATAACGACTGTCCCTATCGTTGTGGCTTTGACAATATCTTTCCACTCTTGAATATGGCCATCTAATCGGCGAGACTTGTAAAACCGGCAACTATGCAGGACAGCTCCCCATAAAAAAACAATAATTAACAGCATGATTTCATCGGCCAATCTGATGTGTAAAGACAACAGATATTCTAAGGTAATCGTCTTTGTATGGTCAGTAATGAACCATGCGAACAGTAAACTGACTATCAATATAAATATATCTGAAAGTTTATAAAGATTCAGCAGCAAACTTCGACGGAAAAACATGATTTGCCTATATTATTTTGCTTTGCACTAATGTAATTTGAAATACCTCCAGTCTAAGGAGCGCATTGCCTTTGTAAAAGTAAAAACTTGTCTTTCTCAGGCACTTTTTCCATCAAGTTGAGATAGGTCATTTCCATATCATTTAAAAGCCGTTCTTGAGAATACCTTTGCTTAACAAATACTCGCGCCCTTTTTATACACTCTTCCTTTTGGCTTATACCATTCTCAGCAAGATATTTAAGTCCGTTAGCAAATCCAGATACATCATCATTTCGGCAAAGAATCCCTTTTTCACATACTGTAAAACCGTTAGATTGTGAGACATTGACTGGAATTCCCAGGAGATCCGGAACTCCCCCTGCATCAGTAGCAATTACCGGCACCAAAGAAGCCATAGCTTCAATAATTGAGACTGGTGTTCCTTCATTTATTGAAGTCAGGGATAAAATATCAAGATCAGCATATACTGAAGGCACATCTTTTACCCACCCACAGAATAAAACATGATTGTACAGACCCTGCTTATTGCAATAGGCTTCCAGCTCATGCCTTAATTCGCCATCCCCTACTACCAAAAATTTTACCGGAATACGAGGATTATTTTCGAGAAATAAGTTTGCGGCCTTAAGAAACATCATATGGTTCTTTATAGGAGCCAATCGTCCAATTATACCAATCAAAAATGTATCATCATCTATCCCGATTTTTCGTCTAAATTGTCCTTTCAGTAAATTGCAGGACAAAAACGGTGACAAGTCAAATCCCAGTTCTATAATTTTGATTTTATCAGCCGGAGCAATTCGATATTTACAAACAAGTTCTCTTTTCTGTATTTCGCTTATAGCTATAATTATATCAGTTACCATAGCAAATAGACGCTCAATCCAAACGAACATCAATGATGTTGAACGACTAAAATAGCCTTTAAAAATATGCCCGTGAAAAGTGTGAACAACGCGTACATGTTTAGCACAAAAAAGATTATATGCGCTTGCAGCAATCCTGGCACTGGTGCCGGCTTTTGCTGTATGCGTATGAACAATATCGGGTTTTACCAGGTAAAGTATTCTGAAAATTTGAAAAAAAGCCTTAAAATCCATTTTGAGGCTTATCTCTCTTTGGAGTTCGGGAATAATTACAGGTTTATTTTCCATAGATTCAAACAAATAGCTCATATCCCCTTCCTGGGGAGAAATCTTTCCTGTCACCAAAGTTGATTCAAATCTTTCAGTATTCAATCCTTTTGTTAATAAATGGACATGAATAGCAGGTCCGCCTATATTAAGACGAGCAATCAAACGCAATATCTTGATTTTTTCTTTCTTTTCTTTAGCTTGTGTTATCTTTTTGTGTTGTTGTATGCCATGCTGTTGATACCAGACACGTATTCCGTTGGAGACAAGAGTGAAAACAAGCCTTATTGAAAGTCCGGCAATAACTATAAGTCTCATAAACCAAAAAGAAGGCTTATTGTACTTATTGAAAAGCAGATAGCTGCTCTTATGAAATTCAAAGACCGAGCGAAAAAGCAGTTTATCACTGCTTCCCCCGACATAATGAACGATGGTCGCCTGCGGGAAGTACACCACCTTCCATCCGGAATGCCACATGCGTTTGCACCAGTCAGCATCCTCCCAGTACATGAAAAACCGTTCGTCCATCAAGCCGGCATCCTCAACAGCCTTTCTCCTCACGACCATGCAGGCTCCGGAGACCCAATCAGCCTCTATAGGAGTTATACCATCGCATCTATTTGTGAGTACATTCTGTCTAGTGATTTTATTGCCGGGAAACAATTTACTGAGAAGTGACTTGCGGCCGAACAATCCTGTAAGAGGAGTAGGAAAAGACCTGGCCGATCCTTGAACAGATCCATCATGATCAAAGATTGTTGGTCCTATAACTCCCACATCGGGATTATCTTCCATGTAACAAAGGACCGATTTAAAAAAACCCTTTTCAATATGAGTATCAGGATTCAAAAGAACAACATAAGGCGAAAAACTTACTTTTAAAGCCTGATTAACTGCCGCGGCAAAGCCCATATTATATGTATTTCCGGTGAGTATAACCTCCGGGAAAAATTTACTTACGCGGCTTACATCGTCATTAGAGTCATTGTCTTGTACAAAAATATTTACAGAAATATCTCCTATGCAATCATAAATAGACTCAAGGCATTTAATAAGATAATCCGTGCTGTTATAATTAACTATGATAATATCTATCAAATTAGAATCCTTTACGTAATAGTTCAGCTAAGTTTTGACAGGATAACAGGATTGACATGATTGTTTCCCTTATACGATAATTGTTTCCGTAAGTTCTTTATATTCCATTTTGCAGAATGGATGGGAGCTCTTTTAGCGCTTTTTCTACAGGCAGTATGGAGATGTTGTCTACATATTCCGGCCTTGAACCACCATATAGCATGTATAGCTTCGCTTCGGGATAGTCATTTGCAAATGACTTCAGTCCGTTAAGATCTTTTTTTGCAATTCGGCTGGAACGTTTTATTTCAAAAGCAAGAAGACCCTTTGGGCCATAGAGAATAAAATCAACTTCAACGCCATTGCTCGTTCGCCAGTAATACAGATTATATTCATAGTTGTAATAGTCATTGATGGCAGACAATTCTTGAAAGCAAAGGGTTTCCAGGCCTGGCCCTTCAGCTTCTTGAGGAGAATCAAGCGGTCCCATAGGACGGAGTGTCCGAAAAAAACCTACATCAAAAAAGTAGAATTTAGGATGGGATATCATTCTTCGCTTTGCCCTTCGTGTAAAGACAGGAAGGGAGGTGGATAGAAGAAGATCTTCAAGTACTGAAAAGTAGTTTGTAACTCGCATTCTTTCAATACCGGATTCTCTTGCTATCTCGGAAATATTCAATACTGATCCCTGTGAAAAGGAAGCTGTTTCAAGAAAACGTGAAAAACTGCCTAAATTCCTTGTTAAGCCTTCCTGCAGAATTTCCTCTCGTAAATATGTCTGAACATAGGCCTTTAAAAAGAGATTGGGGTTTTTTTCATAAAGAATTGAGGGCAAATGCCCCCATGCTAATGACTTTTTCAAACAAAAGCTGTCGCCCAGTTCAACGGCTGTAAGAGGATACATTTTGTAGGTTAAGGCACGCCCAGCCAGTAGATTTACACCTTTCTTTCTGAGAGTTCTATCACTGGAGCCCGTGAGTATGAATTTGTAGTGAAAAGTTTCTATTAACCGATGGACCTCGTTTAATAGTTCCGGAATCCTCTGGATCTCATCAAGAATGATCCAGTTTTGAAAACCTGGGGGTATTAGATTTTCCAGGCGATCCGGCCGTGCTAAAAAATCATTATAAAAATCAAATTTCAGGAGATCAAAGTACACAGCTTCCGAAAAGATGCTTTTTATCCATGTAGTTTTTCCAGCACCTCTTGGTCCAAACAGAAAAAAACTCTTGTTATTATCAACCGGAATTTTTAGCAATCTGCTGAACATAATTTCATTTTGCATAGATATTTGAAGAAGTCAACTTCAAAATTTATATTCCAGGCATCTGTGAATGGTCTTCCGTCTGGACCTTCATACTGTCGCATTCACCACCTCTCAATTTTTCCGCAACCGCCTGGTCAGTCGAGGCAGAAGCAATTCTCTTTCCAACAGTCTCCAGATATAATCAACTTCAACTGTTCTGTTTTTTTGAATTTGCTTTCTTTTTTTTAATGCTTTCTTTATACCCTTCAGCGCATCCCATTTAGCTTTTATAAAATCTTTGTTTCGGCCGCGCGCTGTAAAAAAGAAAAAAGCCGCTATGTCATAGATAATGTGGGAAAAGATAGTTTTAAGTATCAATCCGGCAGGCATATTTTGGATATAAACCCATTCCAGATTTCGATGGCTGTAGTAAACTGAAATTGCTGAGTCATAACCTATGGTTCCGCTAGCCTTATGATATACAACGGCATCAGGTACATATATGCACTTGTAGCCTTGCAATTGTGCTCTGAAACTAAGGTCAACGTCTTCATAGAGTAAAAAGAAATCCTCATCAAAAAGACCGATATCACGAAGCATTCGTGTACGATAAAGAGCAGCACCCGCGCATGCCCCGAAAATCCACTCCTGCCGATCATAATTCGTTGCTGATGTTCCGCGACCACGGAGAAGCCCTGCCCCAGCCCTCGTATAAGAATCTCCTGCTCGATCAATGATTTTGGGATTGTCGTAAAAAAGAATTTTTGAAGCTGCACATCCTGCTTCCGGATAAGTCTCAATGGCTTTCACCAGCGTCTTAAGCCAGAGAGGATGAGGAACTGCATCGTTGTTAAGCAATGCTATATATTCGGTTTGGACCATTTCAAGGGCTATATTGTTTGCACTGGAAAAGCCAACGTTTTTTGAAAGAGCGATAATCTTAACCTCGGGGTAATTGCGTGAAACAAAATCAACGGATCCATCCTCAGATCCATTGTCTACAAAAGTGATACTTACTGGTTCGTAAACTTGCTGCCTAAGGCTATCCAAGCATGTGGAAAGAAAGTCTTTTCCGTTCCAGTTTACTATAATAACATTTATCATTTCTGTCATATATCCAATAGTTAGAGTTATATCGTGTCCGAGTAAAGAAAAGGTATTTCACCTCGTTGACCAGCACGCCCAGAAAATCCATGGTATAACCCCTTTATTATATAAAGGAAGCTGCGTAATCTATGTTTTTCATACAATAGTATGAGGCACATAATCTTCATAAGTATAGTTCTATTAGATATACACCATCCATGCTCTGCCTTTTTATACATTTTATGAAGAAGAACAGCATTGCGGAATTGATAATAACGTCGAATAGGGTCATGATGAGTTGGGTGCACAATTTTCCAAAGAATAAAACGCCCCTCAATATTGCCAATCTTATGTAATAGAATGGCATCCCTTACCTGAATGATATCATATCCCCTGTTTCTTAGCCTGAGACAATATTCTATATCGACATAATCAATGAATAGACTGTCAAGGAAATAGCCGGCTGATTCAAAGGCTTCTTTGGAAATCAGACTTCCGGATGTGATAACATGCGCAATCTTTTCCCACGGCGCATAGGTATGAACCGCTGAAAAATTATGAGAACAATTGCAAAATGATATTTCTGGACCAACTACCATTAATCTTTCACGGTTAGGGTATCTCTCCCACACATCTAACATTTTCTGCACCATATTCGCCTGAGGCTCACTGTCCTGGTCAAATGTAACAATCCATGAATAGCCATAATTTATTGCTTTTCTAACACCCTGATTTAAGGCTGTAGCCATACCAAGATTTACTCTGTTTTTGATCAAATCAACGGTCTTTCTTCCATTTATGGCCTTATCTAACCAAAGAGACTCCATTCCAGTTGAACCGTTATCTACAATGATAACCTGTTTCACTTGCTGTGAAATTATTTTCAACCTATGCTGGAATTCGCGATCTGGAAAATATGTTATAATGACTGCACAAACTGAGTTATTACATAAAGCCATTATCTTACCTCAATTTAGTTAATTTAACTTTTATTTTTGCCCTCATTCTTACTTTGTGAATACTCCAATTTTGAACAAGCCATCTGAATGACGCTCAATCAACCAAAATCAGAATACTGGACTGGGCCTAATAATGTTGATGGTTAGTTTGGTAATGTAAGAAGGATCAATTCCCATAATAGTTTTTATGTCTTTATAGAAAAATCTTCTTTTGAAAGAGTTAGGTTTGGATTATAAAAAGGATCTCCATCAGCCAATAGGTCATTCCACTTTTCCGAAAAATAATCTGTTTCCTTCCTGAATCTTACCTGTTTTTTAAAATTATCTTCATAACCCCTACTTTTAGATTCATAGTGGTATAGTTCAGCATAAGGAGTGTATACTATAAGGTACCCCTTTTCTCTGACTTTCAGGCAATAATCTACATCATTAAAGGCATAACTTAAATTTTCATCAAAACCGCCAACTCCTTTGAACAATGACTTCTTAGTCATCATACAAGCTGCCGTTACAGCACTGAGATTTTGGATTACTTTCAATCTACAATAATAACCCAAAGAATCTTTGGAAATATACTTATGTGAATGTCCTGCCACCCCTCCAATGCCTATAATGACACCTGCATGCTGAACTGTATTATTAGGATAATATAACAGTGTTCCTACTACACCAACATCTTCTCTTTGCGCAAATCCAAGCATTTCTTCAATCCAATCCTTAGAGATCACCTCTGTATCGTTATTCATGAAAACCAAGTATTCTGAATCTATTCTATTAACTGCGTAGTTATTAATGCTGGAAAAGTTAAAGGGAATGTCGTATTTAATAATAGATACCTTTGGATTATTTTTAAGATAATTATAGTAAGTATTAGTTTCTGTTTCAAGACTTCCATTATCAACCACAAAAATTGAATAGTTTTCATAACAAGTCAGCCTGGATATTGAGTCTATACATCTCCTTAGCATCTTCACTTTATCTTTAGTCGGAATAATGATTGAGACTTTTGGATAATCATTAATTTCATATTTAATACGATAAGTCCCAATGCTATGGCCATTACGTACATCTCCATCCAAACCAAGCCGTTGGATATGATCTGATAAAGCTCTTTTTGCGCTATCGTATGCATACATTTTTGCTTCAGCATTTTTACCTACTGAACTATCAATGCATCTCCAGTGGTAAAGAATCTTAGGAATATGCTCGATTTTTTGAGTTGTTTCTGTAACCCTCAAAAATAAGTCATAATCCTGAGAACCTTCGTAACCCTCTCTGAAGCCTCCTATATTTTCTAAAATTTTTCTCCTAATTACAGCAAAATGGCAAATGTAATTATAGCTTCGGAATGTATCAGGAGACCAGTCAGGTTTAAAAAAAGGATCGCGTCTAATACCCTCTACTGTAATTTTATCCTCATCACTGTAAACAAAATCAATTTCTCTTCGCTTATTTAATACCTTAACAACTTCATAAAGCGCATCTGCACTTAGCTCATCATCGTTGTCGATAAGTCCTATAAACTCTCCAGTTGTTAAGTAAAAAGCTTCATTAGACGTTCTTGCAATGCCAGCATTTTTTGGCAAATACTTGACTAAAATCCTTTTGTCCTGCTCCGCATATCTTACTAAAACCCTTTTGACATGCTTTTCCGTCGACCCATCATCGACTATACACAAATCCCAGTTTTTATAAAGTTGATTCAATACCGACTCAATTGCTTTCACAAGCCAGATCTCATCAACATTAAAAACCGGCATAATAATGCTGATCTTTGGGTTGTACTGAAATCCAGCAATTTCGGTCTTTATTTTCTTTATCTTTTCCTCCGTTAATTTATTTATCTTTATCCATCTATCGTAGTCACTTGCTCTTAAGCCTAAATGAACAAGAATTTTATTAGATATGGATTTAGTTAAGCCTTCTCTTTGAATGTTAAATAATATCCGTTGGAATAAAGGGATATTATATAATAATCTGCAGTAAATAAGCCTTCGTAAAAATTCCGATAATCGCCATGCTTTGGATTGTTCAATCATATTCAATTCATATTCAATATTCTTAATATGAACATCTTTATCAAGGATAAGACTATAATACTTTCCAATATTTATATCCAAAATCTTAACTAGCTCTTCTAAATATTCTTTTTTCACTTTATTATATATACTTAGTGGAATAATATAGTTACCCCTTGCTTCTTTTATAGATCTATTTTTATACAAGTCTAACTCTTGCTCGTTATTATAAATTACTTTTGTCTTTGGCTTATTGTAATTACGCAATAAATCATTTGTAAACTCATCAGTAGAACCATTGTTTACTATGATAATCTCAAAATCCTGAAAGGTTTGATTCAGGACAGATTTCACTACTTCATCAATATATTGTCCTTGATTATAGCAATTGATAACAATAATTACTTTTGGCATTATTATCCTTTAGTTGTCTGAAAACATTATCAGCTCATGTGCAATTGCATTTAACGCGACCTAATACGTTGACAGCAATTCCCACTGTAAAATGACTTAACATATTCAAATCATTACAGATTCCCAAAAAGAGTTCACGACAAAAACTGTAACCATTTGATATTACAATAAAAAATCTACTTACGAAAAACGAACAGTATGTTAGACATTCGTTTCGTGAACTTATTTAGACAAAATGTAGTAATTCCAATAGGTTAAGCTGTTTTGCAGCGGGAATTGCTGATACGTTGAAACGATTTATAGCTGATGGGCTTTTAATAAACATCCTTGTAAAGCACCAGAGGAAACCTATGTATGGTCTGAGGACAAAATGTGCCGCATCCACAAAAAATACTATTCTTTTAGATGTTTTCAAAAAGCTCATATTGAAGCCGTTTAAAGTATATAATAGAACAGTCCACACAATATAGATAACAGGAAGCAGGAAAGCGATAGAACAGGCTTAGATCGACTTTTAAAGGCGAAAATCGCAAACAAGACTGTTCCGGCAAAAAGAGCTTCTACTGCTATGCCCCAAGCATTGTTGGTATTTATTATGGTAGCAAAGAAAGTACCGATGGTTTCTTGATTTCTCTGAACAATACGGAACAAAGGAAAAGGAGAGATATAGTATTCGGTATTAAAGGGCCAGAACAAAGGGACTCCAAAGGGCTTAGACGTATCTGCGGAAAAGTAATCCAATATGGGATGAGACAGGAGTGATACAAGACAACAGATGAAAACCCGTTTTTTTTAAATCCCCTTGAGCCTGTGCCCTGCAAATCGGTAAAATATCAGTGCCCCAATAAGTCCAAACACCAAGCTGTGACTGGGCCCGTGGTGAAATCTGCCAGGGTCGCCACACAAAAAACCGGGTATAAAATCCAGATCCGGAAGATTGGCAAGGAACAGACAGGATCCCAACAGGAATATCTCTTGTTTCGGTGGGCTGTCCGGATCCGTTTTTCTAAAGGCAAGATATACGGCAAGCCCCGCGGCCGAATGGGCTATTGGTAGTGGCATAATTCAACCAAGCCTGCCCATTCAAAAAAATCCATCACATCACCCTGTTTTCCAGCCTCAAAGCGGTCATAGAACGTAGCCGAGCTCATGCTGTAGCAATTTTCGAAGTCGCCCAAGTCGTGCTCATAGCGCTCCAATCGCCGTCGATGGCGGCTTAATGTAATATCTAATAGTTTTCCTAACACTTGGTATAGTTCGGCATCGTTGAAACAAGCATACTTAGGAACGGGGACAAAATAGAGACGCTGGTAACTTTGTTAACTTATCCATCAAGAAGCCCCTGCTTTTTTAACTGCATTCCCATTTCCGTAAGGGATAAAAACTGTTGAACCGCTACGGCGCTGAGGACGCGAAGGTTTTTTTGTTGATTTTTCCTGATCAGAACGAATGATCATGAAAAACGCAATGCCCTGCGGGCAGATCACTTGTACGGAAAAGCTTCTGTAATCTGCTGAGAAAGCTTGCGGGATACCCATGAATTTATGCGTTTCCACTATCGAATAAATTATTGCATTTGCTCAGGGGATATTTCCTGAATTATTTTCCTGAACCCATCAATGTCTTTACTCTGAAAGGCTGATCTATGAAGCTTTTTCAGCAACATTCTATTGTTCAATGTGTTTATTTTTTTATGTACATCTCCTGGAACATTACTGCTAAACCTGATATCAAGGGCTTCGAGAACCATTT
>JAJSZP010000004.1 GCA_030262775.1 Deltaproteobacteria bacterium
TGCCCTTATTGATTTTTTCTGTCTTAAAACTTCCCCTGCTAAATCACCGATTGTCTCTTTCGTAACCGGAAATGACTCATCTTTTACTGCCTTTGCTGCATTTACCAGATGTTCCATATCCTGATCAGTGGTTCCGTCCAGACAGAAACTTTGTTTATCGACCGGTATAACCGGATTGATCGCATAGGCATGTTTATGAAAAATTGCCCGCCCCTCTTCGGATAAAATAAAATCCATCAACTTTTGGGCCTCTTCTCTATATCTGGCAAACTTGAGCACACCCACCGGCAACCTTATAATGCCCCGATATTTGTGTTCAATGGGTATAATCTCAACATCTCTAAGATAGAGAACCGCTGTGGTTGCCCAGACGATGGTAGCATCAATTGCCCTGTGCTGAGTTGCGTTACCCAGCTCAGGGATGCATTTGGCGCTGAGTGTTGCATTTTCCTTTACCTTGTCCCAGATGCCTGCTTTTTTGAAGGTTTTCTGATGCCAGATCCCAATGGCACATGACCTTGGATTTCCGAGGCCAACCTTGATGCCAGGCCTAGCGAAATCCTCTATTTTCTTTATGTTTTTTGGATTCCCCTTGGGAGTGATAATCACGGTAACAAAATAGGCGGGAATGTCTGTTTTGGGATCATAATCGGTGAGAAAACCCCTTTCCACTGCCTGCATCAGGTAGAACTCCTCGCCGGGCATAAAAAGATCTCCCTGTTTTGATCGGGTGATATCAGCTATAAAATATCCTGAACCCTTGTAGGAAAAGTTAACCTTAATATCTGGATTTATTTTTTCAAAAACTCCCTTAATTTCATTCAGGGCTGCTCGCTGACCTAAACCAGCATGAAAAAGAATACTTTTCTCACCTCCGTATGTATGGGTAACCAGGAAAAAGGAAGAGATAAACAGAAAAACCACCAAATTGTTAATTAATTTCATTATAAACTCCTTTGCTTTGCTTGACTTAAACCTAAATTGAGCGATTTTTTACTCAATCTGCGCCGATCTCTTGCGCATAAAGGCTTCGTAAAAATCTTCGACATATCCACGGGTATGCCTGCGGTTTTTGCAAATCCTTATGCATCAAGATCTCAACACATATCTTCGCAAAAAATCGCTCAACTTAGGTTAAAAAAACTTTTCTAAAAATAAATCGCTTTTGCATCACTCCAAACCAACGAATATTAGCATAGGAACGTGGACGAAATAAACAGAAAAATTAATTGATCACTGACCCCCGTGAACCGTTACAAGATGCCGTATTACGCTTTTTATTACCCTGGGAAAAGAAAAAGATATATCATTCAATTTTTCCGGGAAAAGATATTTTTCCAGCCTTACATCTGAAACATCATCTCCCTCTATCTGAATATCTCTTAACCGGCATCCATTAATGCCGTATTTCCTGGCGGTTTTAAGCAACGGCGCCCTGTCCGGATTTATATTGAATACATCACAAATAACCCTGTCAATGCTTATACAGTTTATCCCGGCAAAAAGAAGACCGGCACGTTTTACAGGCCCGCCGCGAGGACCTGTCTTTTCCATAATATCTATGGCATCAACAATAGTAAAGCATGGCAGCACCTGCTCGTAAATGGCAAAAAGCATTAATGAAAATTTTTCGTGACTGGCATGGGCTTTAAAATGTCTCCACGCCTTGACTTTTCCGGAAACCAGGCCGAAAAGATTTTTAACAGCTCCTGAAAAAAACATCTGGCTGTGGGCCTTAAACTTTGGGATATTAATTATTTTATCAAAATCTCTGACTGTATCTGTTATTCGTATTTTATCATTAAATGATCTGTTTGCCCTGAAAGATACAACAGGAATATTGTCTTTTTTAAGCAAAGTCAGCAACCCGCAGGCTGCGGCAACCTGATGGACACTCCCGAATGCCGGGCTGTCTCCAACAGACGGCAAACCGCCGGCAGTCTCAACTATATCTGCTACAGCTTTTACAACAAAGGGATGTGTTGTGGTCCCTGACCTTGCAGAGGCTTTTACTATCAGATTTGGTTTTAGCAGGATTTTTTCGCCCTTATTTACAAGTAATTCAATCCCGCCAAAATATGAAAATGCTCTATTAATATTATAATCAAGATTTTTTGTATCATAGTTTGGGCATCTTAATATAATTACTTTAAACTTATTGCTATTATTTTTGAGAACCATAGCTTCCTTCAAAAATCTGTCGATTAAACCAGCATAAAACATTTTTGCAATTTATGACTTTTCGAGGCATAAATCGTAAACCTTGAAAAATCATTATCAGAAATTTGACAACTCAAAGCATAAACTAATAATATTAGCAAATGCCGAAGAATTTATTCGGTTAATATGTTGATATCCCAAATTTTTAATGCTACACGACATTGCTTTAGAGTAATATGGAGTTAATAATGAAACTATTTGACAGCCACTGCCATCTTGATGACCTCGCATATGACAAAGATATTGATGAGGTAATAAAACGCGCAAATGAAACTGGTGTTTCTGCCATTATGATAGTCGGAACAAACAAGGATTCTTCCAGCAAAGCTGTAGAGCTGGCAGAATCTCATAACGGTTTGTATGCCTCTGTAGGTATTCATCCACACGATGCAAAAGACTGTTCAGAACAAGTTCTTTTATACCTGATTAAAATTACCAAAAGCAAAAAAGTCCTGGCATGGGGAGAAATAGGGCTTGACTTCAACCGAATGTATTCTCCCAAAAAAAAACAGGAGAAATGGTTTGTCAGGCAGCTTGAAATTGCCGACGAATTAAAACTTCCAGTTATTTTTCATGAAAGGGACAGCAATGGCAGACTTCTTGAAATCCTCAAAGAAAAACATGGTAAGGAAAGAAAAGGGGTCATTCACTGTTTCAGCGGAAACAAACCAGAACTATATCAATACATAGAGCTTGGTTTTTATATCGGCATAACCGGAATATTAACAATAAAAGGTCGAGGCGCTGAACTAAGAAAGCTCGCTTCCTTAATACCTGCAGACCGAATTCTAATTGAGACTGATGCACCATATCTAACACCAGCACCTGAAAAAAATCGTACTAAACGCAATGAGCCGGCATTTGTTAAATCAGTCCTTCTTAAACTGGCAGAAGCAAGAAAAGAAGATCCAGAATATCTTTCTGATATCATATGGAAAAACACCTGCAAATTATATAACCTAAAACCGGCAAAAATCGGTGTAAGCCCAACAAAGAATCTTTAATCTGAGTGTTACATGCATGAGTCTTAATAATGAGGTTCGTACCTTGTACACAACTGGCTCAAGCGGATGGGGGATCTTGGCGGGCTAAAATTCCTTGTAAATTCTTGCCAAAGGATGACCGGGAGCTTTTATCTCAAGATTCAAAAAATAACCATAGGGTGTTTGAACAATAGAATAGCCTGCTTTTTCCAGCCGTTCCCGTGTCCGGTCTAATAATTCCTGCGCCTTTACTGCTTCAGCCTTTTTTTCCCCCAGATGCGTGAAAGAATGAAGAACGATATTTGTTGTTTCCCATTTACGGGCCAGCCACTTTGAGTTTTTTACCAGCTTTGTCTCAGCAGAGCTGCCGTCTTCAACATCATTTGGCTCTATATGAATAAAAGCTACTACAGTATTATCGTTTTCAGCAGGTTTGGCATCCAGAGCATTTTCTATAGTTTTTATGGCCGGAGTCCAGTTAAAATTATTGCAAAACCAGAATAATACACGCATAAATAAAAAATCCTTTCAAAAAAGCCTGTTGCAGAAACAACGCCGATTAGCAGAGCACTATCACATAATGTGCCTCAGCTCACGCCACCCTACAATATATGGCACGGGCAACGTGGTTTCATGTATTTCTGCAAGACGCTCAAAAATTATTTTAAAACAATATAAAATCACAGAAAAATTATTTCAACTTTTTTCTATTTTTAATTTGTGTTATGAATTTTTAGGAGTAATCTGAGTTTTTTGATCGTAATCTTACAAAAAATAACTTATTGATTTAATTGGTAAATTTGTTTTTAGCAATGAAAAATTCCTTTCAAATTTTTCCGGTAGGCATTATTATAAAACAGAATGAAAATTCAGTTATAAAAATTTATGATAAATATAGTGATGCGCTTTTAGGCTTGGATCAATTTTCACATATACAGGTGTTTTATTGGTTTCATAAAAATGACACCCCTTATAAAAGGAATATCCTTCGTGTACATCCCAGAGGGAAAGAATCAAATCCTATAACCGGTGTGTTTGCTACCCATTCTTCTGTTAGGTCCAATCTTATTGCTTTTTCGACATGCAAAATTTTATCAATTGAAGAAAATTTTATTAAAATTGATACCATTGATGCGTTTGATGAAACACCGGTAATTGACATAAAAGCATATATTCCGCCAAGTTATTCCAAAGAAGAGGTAATAATTCCCGACTGGGCGAGAAGATAAGGAAGGTGGAATTATTACAGCCTTTCGGAAGCCCGATATATCCTTAACTCCTTGAATGGCTGGGTAATCAGACGGTTACGGTGTTTTCTCCGGAAACAATGGAAGAATGCCTGAACTAAAATCCGAACCCTGATCAAACAGGGTATATATCCCACAGGCCGTATTGTGGGGGAGTCCTATCCCGATATAAAAAAATATTTTATGATGCCATAAAAAGATGGTTAAAAATGCCATTTTTTGCTGTTTTTTCACAAAAATGGGTCAAGCAAATTATTTATTTATTTTTAAAAACTTATGAAATTGATTCATGTTTTGCTTGATCAAGATTATTCTTTTTAGTATTCAGCACTTTTTATTCAGACTCAAACAAAGGAATTAATAAAATGGCTGAAGTCCTCCCTTTCAGAGGAATCTTATATAACACGCAAAAAATTCGCAACTTGTCTGATGTAGTTACTCCGCCTTATGATGTTATTTCAAAGCAGGAGCAGCATGATTTCTATGAACGACATCCAAAGAACATTATAAGGCTGATATTAGGCAAGACAACTGAAAACGATAATATCAATAATAATTATTATACCAGAGCATCTGACGTTTTAAAAAACTGGTTTTCAGAAAATATACTGAAACAGGATATAACGCCTGCATTTTATTTAACCTTTATGGATTTTTCTTTAGAGAATAAAATTTTTACGCGTTATGGAATTATTGCTTTAGTTGCTCTGGAGCCGTTTAAAAATGGCGTTATTCTTCCACATGAGAGTACATTTCCCAATGTTAAAATGGAAAGATTTGAACTTATGAAGTCTTGCCATGCCAATTTTAGCCCTATTTTTTCCCTTTATTCAGATCATAAAAACATAATAATTGATAAATTAAAGGGGCTGGCATTAAAGCAGGCACCAGTAATAGATTTTACTGATTATGATGGACACAGGCACAAGATGTGGCGCATAACCGATTTAGATTCCTGCGGATATGTTTCCAATGTAATGCAGGAGAAAAGACTTTTTATTGCTGACGGGCACCATCGTTATGAAACTGCCCTTAACTATAGAGACTGGATATTGAGCAACAATCCGGAGTTTAAGAAAGGTTATCCGGCTAATTATGTAATGATGTATCTTACCAGCATGGAAAATACCGGATTGGTAATACTGCCTGCTCACCGCATGGTTAAAGGCTTGAAAAGTTCAATAACAGGCTCTTTTATTAACAAAGCAGAGGATTATTTTGATATTTTGACAATTCCTTTTATGGACAGTGAGTTCGAAAGAGCTCGAGCTGAATTTATATCAATTCTTAAATCAAATGCTTCAAAAAACATTATCGGGGTCTTGATGAAAGACTCTATGGAATTTTATCTGCTGACGCTTAAATCAGGTGTAATGAAGCAGATGTTTTCCAACGAACTTCCAGAAGCATTAAGAACTCTTGATGTTACCGTTTTAACCCATCTGATTTTTATAAAAATATTTGGTTTTGATAATTCACAATTAGATAACGAGAGTACTATAACTTATTCCAGCAGTGAAAAACAGGCCATAGAAGCGGCTGTTTCCGGCAAATGCGATATTTCCTTTATTCTTAATCCAACAAAGATTGAGCAGGTACGTAATATCGCAAATAAAGGCCTTATAATGCCAAGGAAATCAACATATTTTTATCCAAAAGTACTAACGGGTCTTGTTATAAACAAACTATAGACTTTCAGATAAATAATTTCACTGCGTTATCAGTCGTCGACGTATAACTAATACGCCTTCCTCCTTCTGGCCTTGTCAAATTAATTATCTGAAAGTCTATGAGCTTTTTGACGGCAAAAACATTTGTTTTACTTCGTTGGTGTATGAACCGTCTTCATGGTAGATTATCAAAGGAGAAGCTATGGTTACGCCAGGTCGACCCCCTTTAATTCCTTCGACAAGAATCAGTTTTGCTTCAGAGTTTCCGTTGGAATGAATGGTGCGAAGGAATTTCGGTTCAATATTGAAAGAGCGCATTTGTGTAATAATATCAGTTATGCGACCTGAGGAATAAACTGTTACAAATCTTCCGGAAGTACGCAGCATACCGCGAGCAATTTCAATAACATCGAAATGTGTAGCTTTGATTTCATGTCTGGCAACAGCCTTTTGCTGATTAGTGTTCATTCTTCCGGATAAAACCTTCCAGTATGGAGGGTTGCTGACAACCATATCAACCGGCCCTGAAATCATGTTGCAGGTTAGCTCTTTCATATCTCGGCAAAGAATAGTAATCTGATTTTCCATATTATTCGATTTAACATTTATAGTTGCAATATCAGCGAGTTCTTTCTGCACCTCAATTCCATAAACTGTGAGTTTCTGATTACGGTATGCCATTATCAGGGGGATAATGCCGCAACCCGTTCCCAGATCAAGAATCCTGCCGGCCGGATACTTACCTGCATGATGAGCCAATAAAACAGCATCTATGGAAAAACGGTAACCAGACCTGTTCTGCTTAACCTTTATATTGCCATTGAAAAAAGTATCAGTCGAAAAATTTTTCATTGAAGTGGCCCCAAGCCAAGGACAGTTTTCTCCTAAATTAAGGTGCGTTTATTTTTGTCTTTTATATGTTTTTTTCTGCCCATTCTGTGCCCCCTTTTTTTTGAAAATACACCTTAACGCTGTCTCACTTTTGGGGTCCACTATAGTTCCAATTTTAAACTTTATTTCTTCAACCAGTTCTTTCCCTGCTGAAATATTCATTTTTCTTAATATATCGTTTTTAAAAAACTGGAGTTGTTGTATCCAACTCGAACTTGTAACATTTACAAGAAGAATTTTTCCTTTTAATGCAAAAGGCTGAGCGTTTTTCGCAACGGACGTTCCTACCGTACTATTCCATATGCTGCAAACATTTTTCAAGTCATCATCTGTCTCATGGCGACAGGTTTTTAAGATATTATTTATAATGCCGCTTATATGTTCAAATTCTTTAAGATTATTTTTATTTGATTTCATAATACTGATAAATATTTTTAAATTAGATTAAGTGTCAAGAAAAACACTTTAATAATACAAAAGCCTTGATTTTCACATAACTTTTTGCTTTTTGCTTGACTTGAAATATCAGGCAATTTATATTGTTAAAATAAAATATTCGTTGATACATATTGATAGTTACACTTTTTAGGGAAGTAAGGTCAAATCCTCATAAAAAGATTGAATTAAAATTTACAGGAAAAAAACTATGAGTTGGGATTGGGAAAAACTAAAACAGCAGCAGCAACAGAAGGTGGGCGGAAGTGGATTGCCTCCGCAGGTTGATGAAATTGTTAAAAACATTAAACAGTTCAAGTTGCCTGGAGGACCGATTTTAATTGTTATTTTGATAGCTCTATTTTTCGGTTCATCTACATTTTTTACGGTTGGAGTTGATGAGGTCGGAGTTGTTCAGCGATTCGGTAAATATATTCGTCTTTGCCAGCCCGGTCTTAATTTCAAGTTGCCGGCAGGCATTGAGAAAGTAACAAAAGTTAAGGTAAAACGTGTTTATAAAGAAGAGTTTGGCTTCCGGTCAACAAGCGGTGAAGCCAGAAAACTTTTTGTATCCGGTGGCAGTGAAGACAAAAATGTATCTCTTATGCTTACCGGAGATCTTAATGTTGGTATCGTGCCATGGATTGTTCAGTACAAGGTAAAAAATCCCTATAATTATTTGTTTAAGGTTCAAGATCCACGCAACTTGCTTATAGATATGTCCGAAGCCTCCATGCGGCTTGTAATTGGAGATAGAAGCATTAATGAGGTTATAACAAAGCGTCAGGAAATAGCCATTGAAGCTAAGAAGCATCTGCAGGCGGAGATGGACAGGTCGGAAAGCGGTATATCTATTATAACAATAGAGATGAAAAAGACAAATGTTCCTGAAGCGGTACAGCCCTCATTTAATGAAGTAAATCAGGCTGTACAGGAAAAAGAAAAATTGATTTATCAGGCAAAAGAGGATTATAACAAGGCAGTTCCACAGGCAAGAGGCGAGGCAGATAGAACCATTAAAATGGCTGAAGGATATTCTCTTGATCGCGTTAATCGTGCCGAGGGTGATGCTTCCAGATTCATTTCTGTTTATCAGGAGTATGCCAAGGCAAAGGATGTTACAAAAAGGCGGCTATATCTTGAGGCTCTTGAGGATCTTTTCCCAAGACTCGGTCATAAGTATATACTGGACGATAAACAAAAAAATTTATTGCCTTTCCTTAATCTTGGAAAGAACGGTGTACAGAAATGAAATCTAAAGGTATTATTCTCGTAATTGCTGTAATCGCAGGCCTGTTTGTTTTTACTTCACCCTATGTCGTGAATGAGACAGAACAGGTTGTTGTCACTCAGTTTGGAAAAGTCATGGGCGAGCCCAAGCAGTTGCCGGGTCTTTATTTTAAAGTTCCTTTTATTCAGCAGACAAACTACTTTCCCAAAAACCTGCTGCACTGGGATGGGGATCCAGGCCAGATACCAACTGTGGATAAAACATATATCTGGGTTGACACATTTGCCAGATGGAAAATTGTAGATCCAATTAAATTTTTTCAGACAGTCAACAATACAACAATCGCTCAGGGCAGGCTTGATGATATTATTGATCCTGCTACTAGAAATTTTATTACTTCCTACAAACTTATAGAGACAGTAAGAACTACAAACAGAAAGCTTGATACTTTTGAAATAGGGCTGGAAGATACTGAGAATAAAAGACCTGCATATGCCATCAAAACAGGTAGGCAGAAGATTACAAAGGGAATACTTAAACAGGCCAAACCCAAACTTGAAAAATTCGGCATTGAGTTGGTTGATGTTAAGATAAAGCGCATTAATTACGTGGAGGAAGTACGAAGAACCGTTTATGCCCGAATGATTGCAGAACGGAATCAGATAGCAGAGAAATTTCGTTCCGAAGGTCAGGGGGAGGCCCGTAAAATTCTTGGCGAAAAAGAAAGGGATTTAAAGCAGATTACATCGCAAGCATACAAAGTTGCCCAGGAAATAAAAGGAAAAGCCGATGCTGAGGCGACAAAAATATATGCAGAAGCATATGGTCTGGATCCTGGATTCTATTCATTTGTCAAGACACTTGAAACTTATAAAACAGCTCTTGATAAAAACAGTTCTCTTGTTCTTTCAACTGACTCAGATTTCTTTAAATATCTAAAAGGGTATGGCGACAAATAATGAAAAATAAAAAAGCACCGACTCCTTAAAAAATAATTAAAGCTCGGTGCTTTTTCTAATTCCTGGAAGAGAGTACATACACCATTATTTGCCTTTCCTTCTCTGATGGCGTGTGCGTGCCAACAGCTTTCTGTGTTTATGTTTTCTCATTTTTTTTCTTCGTTTTTTAACTACACTGCCCAACAAATCACCTCCATCCTTTATCTAATTTTTTACGATAAAAGGTTTTTTACATTTTTTGTATTTATTTGTCCACAATTTTATTAAAGAACTTTTCAATTAGATAAAATGAAAAAACTGCAAACTTTTAACACGGATCAGATAAAAATTGTAAACGAGTCCGTTGAAATAGCCGAAGAACTCGTCAGCAACCATTACAAGATGTCTGCCAGTCAGTGGCTTCACAGGAGATATGATGTCAAGACTCTTGTCGACCTTAATTCTGACGAAGTAGTGCACGGCCCTTATGCGCAAATCATTCATTATAAGGGGCAGCGAAAAGACACTTCCCTTGAATCTTCAACTTATGATTTTTATAAAATATGTCTTCAGGATCATTCTATTCTTGCAACAATTGAGCAATTATCTGAAATGAAACTTTTTTCGTTTACATTATATATTATCATTCATGAATTAATTCATATAGTAAGATTCAGCAAATTTATCCAAAACTTTGATGCTTCATCTGAAGAAAAGTTGGCAGAAGAGGTTCGTGTTCATAAAAAAACACATGAAATTCTTAAGACAATTAGATTTTCGGGGCTTACAGATGTGTTAAAATTTTATAATAAATGGCGTATGCCTTTTGATGGTTTGCAAAATTCCTGAATGAAAATAAAAAAGCGGGAGGTTACTTCTTGACAACCCCCAAAAAACGCTTAAAATATTAAATTGAATTTGTTGTTATTGTAAACGGTTTTTGACATCCTTCTTATCTTTAAGATTAAATAATTTTATGCAGGAGTTTTTTAAAGATGCCTATTTACGAATATGAATGTATGGAATGTGGTGAGATTATAGAAGCAATACAGAAATTTTCCGACAAATCTCTAACTAAATGCAAACATTGTTCAGGAAAGCTTCAAAAACTCGTTTCACAGAGCACTTTTCATCTTAAAGGGACGGGTTGGTATGTAACTGACTATGCAAACAAATCCAAAAATTCTTGCACTTCTCAAAAAAAGAAGGAGAAAAAAATAGTTGCAACTACTGATAAGTCAAACAAAACTACCGATAAAACTTCATAATAGCAAAGCTCCTGCCTTTTTTATATATATTATCTGACAAATTCAGGCACTCTGATAAATATATTATTAATTTAAGTGAGTTTTGATTTTTTTGGAGATTAATTGTTCTTGCCCCAAATATTGAAAGAACGGTTTACGGCTGTTCAAAACAGAAAACTGTGAACCATTTTTATTTATTCATGATTGTTACAGAAATAATTTAGTTATAAAAAAAGGAGAATTTATAAAATGAAACTTAGACCATTACAAGACCGAATTTTAGTAAAGCGTGTAGAAGAAGAAACTACGACAAAGGGAGGAATCATTATTCCTGATACAGCTAAGGAAAAACCTGCAGAGGGCGAGGTTACAGCTGTTGGTATCGGCAAGATAGGCGAAGACGGCAAAAGGATTGCTTTAGAGATAAAAAAGGGCGATAAGATTTTATTCAGCAAATATGGCGGAACCGAAGTTAAGATTGAAGGCGAGGAATATCTGATCATGCGTGAAGACGATGTTCTTGGTATAATCGAATAATTAATAAATTATAAATACTGGAGGATAAGATAACATGCCTAAAATAATAAAATATAATATGAAAGCCCGTGAAGCTATGCTCAAGGGTGTTACAACTCTTTCTGATGCGGTTGTCGTTACCCTTGGCCCAAAAGGAAGAAATGTAGTTATTGATAAATCCTGGGGTTCTCCCACAGTTACAAAGGACGGAGTAACTGTTGCCAAAGAAATTGAGCTTGAAGATAAATTTGAAAACATGGGCGCTCAGATGGTTAAAGAAGTTGCCAGCAAAACAAGCGATATGGCTGGCGATGGTACAACGACCGCTACGGTTCTTGCCAGATCCATTTATGAAGAAGGACAAAAACTTGTTGCAGCCGGAAACAATCCTATGGCTATAAAACGAGGTATTGACAAGGCCATTGAGGTTGTTGTCAAAGAACTTCACAGGATTAGCAACCCAACCAAAGAGCAGCGTGAAATAGCACAGGTCGGCACCATATCTGCGAACAATGACGAAACCATAGGCAACATCATTGCCGAGGCAATGAACAAGGTTGGTAAAGAAGGCGTAATCACCGTTGAAGAAGCCAAGACCATGGAGACCACTCTTGAAGTTGTTGAAGGCATGCAGTTTGACCGCGGATATCTTTCTCCATATTTTGTGACAGATCCTGAGAAAATGGTTGTTTCACTTGAAGAGCCTTATATACTCATTAATGAGAAAAAAATCAGCAACATGAAAGATCTGCTTCCGATTCTTGAGCAAATAGCCAAGATGAGCAAACCACTTATGATTATTGCTGAAGATATTGAAGGTGAAGCCCTTGCAACTCTTGTTGTTAACAAGCTGAGAGGCACACTCCAGGTGGCTGCGGTTAAAGCCCCGGGTTTTGGCGATAGAAGAAAAGCCATGCTTGAGGATATAGCAGTTTTGACAGGCGGTCAGGTCGTTTCTGAGGACATAGGTGTTAAACTGGAAAGTATTACTCTTGCAGACCTTGGTAAGGCCAAGCGTATCACCATTGATAAGGATAATACTACTATTGTTGACGGTGCCGGCGCTCGCAGTGCGCTGGAAGGTCGTGTAAGACAGATTCGCGCTCAAATTGATGAGACCACATCAGATTACGATCGTGAAAAACTCCAGGAACGTCTGGCAAAACTTATTGGTGGTGTTGCTGTCATTAATGTTGGCGCTGCAACTGAGACCGAGATGAAGGAAAAAAAGGCTCGCGTTGAAGATGCATTAAACGCTACCCGTGCTGCTGTTGAAGAGGGTGTTGTGCCAGGAGGTGGCGTTGCGCTCGTTCGCTGCCTGTCGGCGCTTGACAAGATGAAAATTAAAGCCGACCAGAAGCTTGGCGCAAAGGTTGTTATGCGCGCTATCGAAGAACCGCTTCGTCAGATCGTCAATAATGCCGGCCACGAGGGCTCTGTTGTGATTGATAAAGTAAAGAATGGCAAAGACGCGTTCGGCTTTAATGCAGAAACCAACGTATATGAAGATTTGATAGAAGCCGGAGTTATAGATCCTGCCAAGGTAGTACGTTATGCTCTGCAAAATGCCGGCAGTGTTGCTTCATTAATGCTTACGACAGAAGCCATGATTGCTGATAAGCCTGAAGAAAATGCCGGTGCCGCTCCTGCTATGCCTGGAGGAATGGGCGGCGGCGGAATGGGCGGCGGCGGAATGGGCGGAATGGGCGGAATGATGTAATGTATTCATAATATATACTCAACGTATTCCATGGATCATATAAAAAAGCCCTTATGCTTTCCGGCATAGGGGCTTTTTTTTGTTTACTATATTGAATATCTTGACAAATTATAGATATGATTGTTATTCATTTTCTAACTTTAAAAAATTATGTTAATTTGGATGAGCTGAGACAAAGTCTGTTGCTGATCAACAATAATTGGCAAAGGAATTAAGGCATTTTATGAATTATTGTATAAGATTCCGGTTAGTTATGTATTTGTATATGTTTGCTGCAATTATTGCATTTCCATTTATACTTTATGCTGAGAAAAGCGAAAATGTCGTAGAACACGAGGCAGGTTTTTACTCCAGTATCCAAAAAGGAGATACGCTCTGGGATCTTTCACGCCGGTTTTTTGATTCACTATGGCAACGTCTTGATATGTGGACTAAAAATAGCCAAATCGCCAACCATCACCGTATTTATCCTGATGATCGCATACGTTTGTTTCAGCGTAAGAAGATAGAAACATGGGTTGACACAGACTTGGCTAAAGAAGTCGTAGAAAAAAAGGAAGCCTTATATTTTTTTTATTCTGCAATAGATAAAATCGGATTCATTAAGAAGAAACCTGATAGTCCTAGGGGAACTATTTTCAAAGTCAAAGATAATAAAGAACTGATCAGCAAAGGAGACCTGGTATATATACGACCAAACGATGACGCCTCTTTTATTCCGGGCAATAAGTTTACAGTATATAGAACGTTGAAGCCATTAAGACACAGAAAAACAAATTCTTATATTGGAGCACAGCATTATCTGACCGGCATTGTTGAAATTACAAAAATTGGGCCAAAATTTGCCGTAGCTAGAGTTATTCAGTCCTTCAGATCTATTGAAGTCAATGATCTGTTAACGCCTTATATAAAAAGATCGCCAAAAATTATACTGACAGAAAGCAAAAAAGAACTTAAAGGTAAGATAATTGTATCAGAGGAGCATGCAAGTATCATAGGAGATAATACTGTTGCCTTTATAGACAAAGGAAACAAAGACGGGGTAAAGCCTGGACAAAGGTACACTGTATTTTATAAAGAAAATGATTACTTAACTCCGGTTGATTTCGGTACACTGCTTGTTCTTTATACTGAAGAAACAACATCAACAGTTCTTATTACAAGTGCTGAAAAAAGTATTTATCCTGGTGCGGACATTCATTTGCCCTTGCGATAATGTATTTTATGAAAAAAATTAAAAGCGCCTTTAAAAAGAGCTGGTTGAACTTTAATCCTTTACAGAATTATAAAAAAATTATATAAATAGTAAAAGCAATAGAAGGATTAAAGTATAATAATTGCAAAGAGGTACTTGCGGTCAGGAAAGAATAATGAAAAAGTCATTGATATTTATACTTTCCATAATTTTTACCATTGCGCTTTGCAGCCAAGTTAAAGCCAGGGTGACCGGAGCATGCTCAAACTGCCATACTATGCACTACAGCCAGGGGGGGGCTTCGATGGCAACATATGGAGGGTTTGGTGAAGCTCCTTTTCAGTGTCTGGTTCGCGGCAACTGTTTGGGCTGCCACGGTCAAAGCGCTACCGGCGGTGAATACGCAACATGGGGCTCCCAAAAAATTCCCCAGGTTTATCACGCTACGGGCGGTACAGACCTGGCAGCCGGAAATTTTAAATATATTGATACTTCTGATGCCAAAGGCCATAATATAGACCTCCTTGGCAACACTGAGGATACCATCCCGAATGTCGCTTCCAGCTTCCCTCCTGGCGATGAACATGGCAACTATACCGCTTATCTTACAAAAGGCACCTTTACTTGTGCCGGAAAATTTGGCTGTCACGGTGATCGCGATGTAGAGGGCAATTTTGAAAGTATAAAAGGCGCCCATCATGGCGGAGTGAGCGGAGAGTGTGATGGAAGTGATCTTGCTAACAGCTATCGGTTTTTGAAAGGCGTAAAGGGCCATGAGAATACACATAATACCTATCCGTGGCAAAATAGAAACTCCACCATCCATAATGAATATTATGGTGCTTCAGGCACAGGTACTGAGAGTACCGCATCAACTCCTGGTGGTAATACCATCAGCGGGCTTTGCGCTGAATGTCACGGGAATTTCCATCAAGGAGCTGATGTTACAGCGCAAAGTAAGCTAAACTCTCCATGGCTCCGTCATCCCACAGATATTGTTTTAACAAATTCCGGCGAATATACATCCTACACGACTTACAGCATATTGGCTCCAGTAGCTAGGCCATCACTCTATGGCACAATAAACAATCTCGGAACAAACAACGTTGTTACCCCAGGAACAGATATTATCATGTGCCTGTCCTGCCACGGAGTTCATGCTACAAACTATTATAAGCTTATGCGGTGGGAATATGATAGTACAAGCCTTGCGACAGCCTTGGAAGGGTGTAATGTTTGTCATACGTCGAAAAATTGAACAAATGAACCGTTCCGTAAAATCCGGGAGGCATAATGAATAGCATAAAGACAATATTTTTATGCCTGGTAATCCTTATGCTTTTGGTTGGCGGTGTCAGTTATGCAGGGACTTATCTTGATTCGGCCCATGGCAATAGCACCTATGGTGTGGACCGAACTGTTATTGATGCAAAGTATGATGATTATTGTTCAGGAAACTGCGCCCACTGTCATGAGGCTCATGCAAGCTTGGGAGGGGATGAGCCTCTTCCTAACACCAGTACAGCAGAAGGACCGGATGAAGTCCTTCTCTTTTCAGAAGAAGAAAGTGTCTGCGAAACCTGTCATGATGGCAATCCGGCTGCCGATAATATTCAAGCCCAGATTGACAAAACGTATGCCCATCCCACAGATGATTACTCCGGCGTGCATAAAGTATCGGAAAGCACAACAGCCGACATGGATCCAGGTGACTATGATGCAACCAACAGTCTTCATGCAGAATGCGTGGATTGTCACAATCCACACGCGGCAGGATCAACCGTACATACTGCAGAAACAAACACTGTAACCGCAACCTCTCCACTTTATAAGGTTTCTGGAGTCAATCCACCCTCCACGGCGGCATGGGTGACGCCTGCGGCTGCTTCATATACCGAAAAGCCTACCAGTACAGGAATATCTTTTGAATACGAGCTTTGCTACAAATGCCACTCCTCCTGGACTGGACCAAACGATCCTGTGATAAGGGATACCGCCAAAGAATTCAATCCCGCCAATGCATCATACCATTCCGTTGAAGAGACTGGAAAGGCAAGCAGTTATGGCACCTATGTGAACCACTGGAACAAAGACAGCCTGATGTATTGCTCGGACTGCCATGGAAGCGAGATCTCCTCAGATCCGGCAGGACCTCATGGCTCTATAATCGCGCATATCCTTAAAGGAAACTATAACAGAGATACAGGGAAATCCAGCCTGAAGACCTCGGGCCACCTCTGTTTTGATTGCCATGATTACCAAACCTATAAAGCTGCCGGTACCAATTTAGGCGGTAGCGGCTTTGCCGAATTGGGATATGATAATCTACATACGATACATAATGATGCCGTATGTATGGACTGCCATTCTGCCCTTCCTCACGGAATAAACAGAAAGCACTTGATTGTTCTTACAAAGGATAATGCCGATTATATAAACGGCGCTAAAATTATGAGCTTTACAAATGTCGATGACCGTACCTATAGTAAAAGCAACTGTAGTACCACTATTGGCTGTCATTCTAAAAAATGACAATACCTTTTCGCCTGTCCCCAGTGTCTGTACCGGCATCACATCGTTTTTGTTCTTTGTTCCGCGCCCATTGCTTCGTTCTTATAGGTTCTCGACCAAGCATAGGCTGCTCCGCGCTGGTCACTCTCCAGGGAGTATGCCCAGCGCAGGACCCATAAGAGGTAATTATTACTGCTACTCAAACGATTAACCTTGCGACTTCGGAATACACCCCAGAAATTTGGGTTAGTCTTGTTTGGAAGCTCTTCCAGGATAGAATATGAATAGTTTGTGGAATGACGATGACGCAAGAGCCTTCTTAAATGATCCATTGCAGCTTAGGATTTATACATCCAGGCTGTTAGGAAGTCAGCCCGATCTGGTTTTACACGGGGGAGGCAACACCTCAGTTAAGGTTAAGAAAGAACATATCTTTGGGGATATCGAAGAAATCCTTTATGTAAAAGGAAGTGGCGTTGATTTAAAAACTATACAGCCCGCTGGATTTGCTCCTCTCAAACTTGAAATTCTTAGAAAAATGGTTGCACTTGAGAATCTTGATGATGCTGATTTGCTCAGACTTCAAAGAACCTCAATGATAAATCCCGACTCTCCCAATCCTTCCATAGAAGCAATTTTGCACGCCATCATACCTTTTAAATATGTTGATCACACTCATGCGGATTCAGTTGTAATAATTACGAATAATGAAAGAGGAGAAGAACTGATCCGTAAAATTTATAAAGACCGGGTTTTGATTGTGCCCTATGTAACGCCCGGTTTTATTTTAGCAAAAAAAGTTTATGAATTGACCCGAAATTTAGACTGGAGCAAAGTTGAAGGTATAATCCTGTTAAATCATGGAGTATTTACTTTTTCAGACGATGCTCGAACGAGTTATGAGAAAATGATTCATATTGCTTTGCTGGCAGATGATTATCTTAAAGAAAAGGGTGTTTTTGACTCTGTTGCCAAAGCTGAATCTGTCGAAGATTTGCTGTCACTGGCACGTATTCGTCATCATATTTCTGTCGCAAAAGGGGATGCGATGATAGCCCTGCTTGATCAAAGCCAGAATGCCTGTGGGTTTGCGAATCTTCCTGATGTGGATTCAATTGCCACACACGGTCCCATGACTCTTGATCATGTGATCCGCACAAAGCCGATTCCTGTTATACTAAAGAACGATATTGAGAAAGACATAGCCGATTATTCTTCGGAATATAAAAAGTATTTTGACCGGAATACCGATGGCCATCTGGAATGCCTTGATACAACACCTCGATGGGGCATCTGGCCGGAATATGGTACAATATCATTTGGACGAAGTGTAAAAGAAGCAAAAATAGTTGCAGATATAGCAGATCATACAATACTCGCAATTCAGCTTGGCGAGGCCATAGGAGGTTGGAGCCCATTACCGGAAGAAGCTGTTTTCCACATGGAATACTGGGCACCGCAACAGGCCAAATTACAAAAAGAAGAAAGTTCTCTTGAGCTGCAGGGCAAAATAGCCCTGGTAACCGGTGCTGCCAGCGGGATTGGCAAAGCCTGTGTCAAAGCGTTATATGAGCAAGGCGCAGTTGTTGTTGGGCTTGATATTAATCCTGAAATTGCAGAGATATTCAATCAGCAGGATCAGGGAGGATTTACTTGCGATGTTACTGACGATAAGGCCGTGCAGAAAGCGGTTGAGTTTCTTGTTCGGAGTTTTGGAGGTCTTGATATTCTGGTAACCAATGCAGGTATATTTCCCGCAAGCCGGAATATTGAAAAAATGGATGCTGTGAGCTGGAATCGAAGCATGGAGATAAATTTATCCAGCCATCAAAGATTATTAAAAATATGCATACCTTATCTTAAGCATGGCATTGATCCTGCGGTTATTTTTATTGCTTCCAAAAATGTTCCGGCTCCGGGGCCTGGCGCTTCCGCCTATTCAGTAGCAAAGGCCGGCCTGACTCAGCTTGCCCGTATTGCCGCAATGGAATTGGCCGTTTTTGGCATTCGTGTTAATATAGTTCATCCAGATGCTGTTTTTGATACAGGGATCTGGACCCAGGAAGTCCTGGAGGGTCGGGCAAGGCATTACGGGCTGACAGTTGCAGAATATAAAACTAAAAATCTCTTGAAAACCGAAGTTACATCAAAAGACGTTGCCGCAATGGTCTGCGCTATGGCTGGTAGGGCTTTTGCCAAGACAACGGGCGCTCAGGTTCCTGTTGATGGAGGCAACGAAAGGGTTATTTAATAATGACGGCTTCTTAAAAAGTCCATCTGCATGTTGTGCTTCATCTTTCATCATTGCGACGTAAAGTAACTACGTCCCTTTCCTCAAAATTCGGATGACTTGTATATGAACTTTTTTACTTTGACGTTGATTTGATGATTTTTTAAGGGGCTATCAATAATGAGATTTGTTTAGCGTCATAGATAATAGAGAGGAGGTATATAAATGCCAGATGTCGATGAGATAAAAGAGGCGAAAAAATTTCACACAGATGTTCCTTATAAAACAGAGGGTTTTTTCCTTAAAGGATCAAACTCACTTGACTGGGGTATGAAAAACAGGCTTGCCAGGATTTTTAATCCAAAATCAGGCCGTACGGTAATGCTTGCCATTGACCACGGATATTTCCAGGGACCGACTACAGGTCTGGAACGAGTTGATATCAATATTCTTCCTCTTGTTCCTTATGCCGACACACTCATGCTTACCCGTGGAATTCTGAGAAGCATAGTGCCTCCATCATTTACAAAATCCATTGTTTTAAGGGTTTCAGGTGGAACCAGTATCTTGAAAGAACTCTCCAATGAATCAATTGCTGTTGGTATTGAGGAATCAATACGTCTTAATGCCTGTGCAATGGCTGTCCAGGTATTCATAGGCGGTGAGTATGAAAAAGAGTCAATTATCAATATGACTCGTATGGTTGATATGGGTACGCTCTATGGGATTCCTACCTTGGCAGTTACTGCGGTGGGCAGGGATATGAACCGTGATGTACGCTATTTCAGGCTTGCAACAAGAATTTGCGCCGAACTTGGCGCTCATTATATTAAAACATATTATATTGAAGATGGTTTTGAAACCGTCACATCTTCCTGCCCTGTTCCCATTGTAATGGCGGGAGGCAAAAAGATTCCAGAACTGGATGCCCTTACCATGGCCTACAGGGCGGTTCAGGAAGGAGCCAGCGGAGTAGATATGGGACGAAACATTTTCCAGTCAGAGTCGCCGACTGCGATGATACAGGCTGTTGGAGCGGTAGTCCACGATAACGAGACTCCTGAGAAGGCTTTTGATTTTTATAATACATTAAAAAATCAATTTTGACGGTTTTGCGGCTACCAACTTAAAATGGGACGCTTTCCTATTTTGAACTCCTGAGATCTAATAACAGCTCACGGTATTTCCCCTCGCATTAAACTGCTTGGCATAGCTAACCACGCAGAAGTTATTCTTATTGTCATTTCTGCGAGTGTAAAAGAATAATCAGATTGAATGAAGTAGAACCAGGTATTCCTGATACTGCAAGAGTCATATATGCGGTGTCAAAAAAAGACCTGAACGTGCTAAACGTCTTCTTACAAAAGAGGCTGCCCCAGAATAAGGGCAGCCTCTCATCAAGACTCGGTTTTACTCTTTAATTTTCTCGGCTTCCTTATTGATTGATTTGATAACCATGTCACCAGTGTATTCTACCACTACATGATCGCCCACATTAAAGTTCTTAAGGTCTACATCCAGACCTGCGGTTAAAGTTACTGCCTTGCCGGATTCCTTTTCTACTACTATAATTTGTCCGATATCAGGCATCATATCGCTGATCATCCCTGCTATTTTTTTCACCTCTGTCTCCTGTGACTCCTGGGAAACCGCTATTCCAGCAAAAGAGAGAATAAACATGGCACCAACTAATATGGTAACTAACTTCCTTGATGTTAATTTTTTCATCATTTTCTTTTACTCCTTATTTATTTATGGTTAGTTTAAAAATCTTCTGTCTTTTCAGTTAGTATGTGAAACGTCACCACCGCTTTCCTGTTCTCCATGGAGCTATCTTTCCTCAGGGGAGGGAAGAATTTCCACGGGAGGTACAGTCTCCTCAGGGACGGCAGGAGTTTCCACTGCAGGTACAGTCTCCTCCACTTGCAGTGTTGCCTTTTTCGTATCCGCTGGCGAAGAGCTCTCATTTTCTTTGCAACCAACGAAACCAAGGCACATTATCACTACAAAAAATATACAGATAAACCCTTTCATCTTTTATCACCTCCGTTCTTTCCAGTATTCATGAAACAACCCTGTCAACGTATATAAATGCCCATTTGCTCTATCATTTCCTTTATGATGATGAGACCGGCTAATGCCTCATCATCGGCAATCAAAACCTTCACCATGTTTTTCTTGCCTGACCTACCATTTACTGTCTTTTTAGTCAAGTTGTTACCCAGCCTTGTTCAGATAAGGAAGACATTGTCCCTTGTTTTAAGCAAAGGGCATGCCAAACTCTCGCGATTGTATTAACAACTTGATTTCTTAAGAATTGTCATCATAGGGGGAATCTTACAGGCAGGATTTTTTGAATGGTTTTTCCTACAGGGGAGGATGGGTTAAGTTTAGCTTAATTGATTGATAGGTTGAACTACTTATAAAAACTCTACATTCTTAGCATGCAGGTTATTTCATACGCTTTACTTCAAAAAAAACTTAAGGTACGCTACCTAACTTATAAACTTATTTGCAAATTAGCGAATAGCAGACCATCCACGCTTCGCCCATCTTCCATCAAGGCTTCTCTTGATTCCCTCACGAAAAAGGGAATCCTGTTCAGAACAAACAACAAAAATATTGAACCATTTAAAGTTAAAAACCTTTTTTGCTTAAATACGTTGAGATTAGCGAGTAATTATTTATTATTGCTGTTACCATTGTTAACAGTTATATGATTGTCGGAGATGTGATCAAAATATCGAAAAAAGCAAAGGCAAAGATGACCCTTTCAAGCAAAACACAGGCGAATAATCAGAAAGCAAAAAAGGCAAAAAATGGGCGGATAAAGCCAGGCCTGGTACATTCCATACACCATTAACGGCTATATTGTTAAAAAATGAAGATAAAATAATAAATGACCTTAAAAGGAACCAAAATTGTATAAAAACTTAAAAAATTTTTTAGATTCTATAGATAAAGCCGGGGAGCTTAAATACATACGGCATGCGGTTTCCCCGCGCCTTGAAATAAGTAAAATTACAGATCAGGAATCAAAAAGCCCGTATGGAGGGAAAGCGCTGCTCTTCGAGCAGGTAGATGGCTCATCATTTCCGGTTGCTACAAATATATTCGGAAGTTCTCGCAGGATTTGCATGGCTTTTGGGGTAAACCATCTCGACAGACTGAGCGAAAGGATAAAAAAGTATATAGATATTAATCCTCCAAGAAGTTTAAAGGAGGCATTGAATATCATTCCTATGGCGATTAATTTTACAAAATTTTTTCCCCGTTCATGCAGATCAAAAATTCCGCCATGTCAGGAGATTGTTCATAAAAGCGGCGATGTTGATCTGTCGAGACTTCCTGTACTCCACTGCTGGCCAAAGGATGCAGGTCCGTTTATCACTCTGCCGATGGTATTTACAAAAAGCCTTGTTACCGGCAAACGTAATGTTGGAATGTACAGAATGCAAATCTTTGACAAAAATTCCACAGGGATGCACTGGCACGTTCACAAAGACGGCTCTCATTATTTTAATGAATACCGAAGCGCAGGTAAAAGAATGCCTGTAGCCGTAGCAATAGGTGCTGACCCTGCTTCCATTTATGCTGCAACAGCTCCAATGCCAAGAGGGGTGGATGAAATGCTGCTCGCAGGTTTTATTCGTAATAAACCTGTAGCTATGACAAAATGTATAACAATCGAAATGGAAGTCCCTGCTGAAGCTGAATTTGTGCTTGAGGGTTATGTCGATCCTGATGAACTCAGGCTGGAAGGTCCGTTTGGCGATCATACCGGTTACTATTCTCTTGCTGACTATTATCCGGTATTTCATGTCACAGCCATAACTCATAGAAAAAATCCGATTTACAATACCACGCTTGTCGGGCGTCCGCCAATGGAAGACTGCTATCTGGCTAAGGCCACGGAACGTATTTTTTTGCCGATGCTTCAAACAGTTATGCCTGAAATATGCGACTACTGGTTTCCATGGGAAGGGGTTTTCCATAACATAGTTATTGTATCTATTGATAAAGAATATTCAGGACATGCTCAGAAAGTTATGAGTGGGCTCTGGGGACAGGGTCAGATGAGCTTCTGTAAGACTATTGTGGTTATCGACAAAAATATCAATCCACAAAATCCAGACAAAGTAATAGAAAAATTGGTGACAAGGCTTGATATTACTTCTGATATTACCATAACAAAGGGTATTCTGGATGTGCTTGACCATTCATCTCCCTTGCCCAGTTTTGGAAACAAAATAGGTATTGATCTAACCGCCAGATTCAAGGATGAACCGCCAAGAAACTACAAAAAACCCTTAAAAAAGATACCTGCTGTTGATTTGCCAAGTATAGTAATAAACAGGTTGCCTGGTTCTGTTAAGTGCAGACATATGTTTCATAATATATCGGAAAAAGAAAATTGCTTAAATAACATACTTGCGATTTCAGTGGAAAAGACAGAACAAAGAGGTGGGAAAAATTTTGCCATAATGTTGTTCGGCATAGATGAACTTGACATGTTTAATATAGTTATTCTTTTTGACAGGGAAATTGATCTTTCCGACGGTTCTCTTATGCTGTGGAAGGTTTTCAATAATGTTGATCCTGCAAGAGATATGGTCTTTCAGGATAGCCGTGTTGTTATAGATGCATGTAAGAAGGGAATAATGGACGGTCATGAAAGAGAGTGGCCGGATGATCTAACATTTGACGTAACCGTTCACAGTTGACAGTTACTTATTTTCTATCCCCGTTCCTAATCAACGACAATTATTGCACGGCATTTTTTCATGAATGATAGATGCTCGAAAGCACTTCTCAGCCTAAAAGCATCTGCGTTGCTGATTACTATATCAGCCTTGCCGGGCCCCTCTGTTTTTAATCCTTTTACAGTTAAAGGATTATTTGTAACTCTTGGATTACTCTGAGCCACTGTCATATCTTTTGCATAGCCGCTCATTCCTTGCTGGACCGCATATTCACGGCTGACAAAGGCCGAGCCGTAAACTTCCTGCCCATTTTCATCAATTATTTTTGGAGACATGGCAGGCCTTGCATTAAGTCCCTTGGCATTAACTATCAGGCCTGTAAATATTTCGGATGTTGGCTTTTCTACGGTTTTAGAAGGTATGGCAGGAGATACTTTTGCCGGCTCAACTGATAAAAAAGAAGCTTCAGGTGTAATTGTTTGTGACAGAACAGGTTTAATGGATTCCACCTGCTTAATTTCCTGCGGAAGAACTAGTTGAGCAAAGCCTCCATAAAGACTCATCTGCATTGTAACCTCGACTGTGCCGTCCGACAGATATTCCTGTTTAACAATCTGAGTTCCTTTTACCATGCCGCTTATTTTGGCCATTATTACATCATTTGTAACAGCAAAATCTTTGACCACGGTGTTGGAATCAATCCTTACTCCTTGTGTAACTTCAAGAAGGTTGCGTATAGCATCAAGCCGTGCAGCTCTCAGAGCCATAGGTCTTGCCATGGGTTTGCCATAGTATTCTTCCGGAGAAGCCCCAACGCCCCTGGCCTGAATTTTTCCTTTTGTCCAGTTTATGCTGCCGTTTCCAATGTTTTCAACAAGTTCCTGCCATTCATCACAGAATCCACAGGCAGACAAAATTAATAGTACCGCAAGTACCACTGACAAAATTGAATATTTTTTCATATTCTACCTTTTTGAGATCGAACAAAGGTGGCTTGAAGCTGTGACGCATAGTTGGGGAAGTTATTTCGTTCCCCTTCCTTATCTAATTTTGTTGACCTTTTGAATTTTTATATTGTAAAATTCCATGTAAGTCAATAAACGACAGGCCAATATGGAATGTTCATTTATAAAATATTTTCGAATAGTTCGATGAGTGAAAATGGATAACATAGCTGGCTATATAGGCAGAAAAGCCACAAGCACTACAAACCACATCTTAAACTTATTCGCCTTTACATACAGAATATTCGCTCTAATATTTCAAAGACCCAGGGCAGGTAGAGCTCTTGTCAGAAGAGTGGCTCTTGAGCAGGTTTATTTTACCTGCGTTCAGGCGTTACTTATTATTATTCCGATAGCACTTGTTTTTGGAAGCACGATAATCATACAATTTGCCAAGGTTTCAGGCCAGTACGATCTTGGCAAAATAATGGTAATGCTCATTGTTAGAGAGCTTGGGCCCGTGGTAACAGCTATTTTGGTCATATTAAGGTCAGCTACCGCTATAACCATAGAAATCAGCCATATGAATGTTTTCCATGAAATAGATGCAATCGAAATGGCGGGAATTGACCCGATGCGAATAGTCTGCCTTCCAAGATTAATCGGGATAACTTCCGCTATACTTTGCCTTTTTATTGTTTTTGATATAGTGGCTATTATCGGAGGATATTTGATAGTCTGGGTATTTACATATATCCCAATGGGTGACTTTATGACACAGATAGGGAAAGCTATAACCGCCACCGATATTGCCGTTGGAATTATAAAGACTATATTCTTTGGAATCGCAATTACCGTTACATGCCTTAAGCATGGCTTAAGTATAAAAAAACTTACTACTGACGCACCGATCAGCGCTTCCAAAGCATCTGTTGAATGTTTTTTCTACTGCATAGTCATCAATGTTATCACATCAATATTGTTTTACATGTAGAGTAAAGAGGTGAATAGACTAAAGGCGGAAGACGGAAGACTCTCAGCGAGCTTTAGCCTTCATCCTATCCAGCTATGTAGTTACGAGAAAAAAATGTATTTGATCAACCTTGTTGATTATACTGTTAATTCCACAGAGGAAGATTGCGGTCTTGATAAATTAGACTTTGCTCTTTCCCTGGGTGATGCTTTTGCAATAATTGCTGATTCTCATGATCGTGCTCACATGTTTCTTAAAACACTTGCAATGCTTGTGAAACCTGTATCCGGCGCTTTCTACTTTAAAGATAAAAAAGTAGATTTTTCAGACTATCGAAACCTTTTGCCCTGCAAAAAAAAGATAGGCTATATTGCTTCGGATTCAGCAATGATTGGCAATATAACCGTCAGGGAAAATCTTCTTTACATGAGATACTATTTTGAAAATTCACTTTCACTGCCTTTAGATGAAATAACGAAAAAATTATGCAAAAACTTTGGCATTTACGATAAGCTTGATATGCGTCCAGGAAGGCTTCGCAGCGTAGATTTGAGAGCCGCCATTGCAATACGTGAACTTATCAAGTCTCCTGATTTACTGCTTATTGAACGTCCTGAAGACTTCACAGGACATGCCAGTCTTGATCTCTTTACAGAAGTTTTGAGGGATATGGTGTTGACCAGACTGCCTATTGTCTTTATATCTTATGACAAAAATTTTATTGAAGAATGTTCCAACAAAAAAATATTTTTCAAAGGCGGAACTTTAGACATCATCAAATAGTTAATTCAAAAATGGCTAAGCGGGTTTTATTTATCAGTTAACGAGAGCTGTATGGAAGTCGATTACAATAAAAAAGAAAAAATAGTCGGAACGTTTTTAATAAGTATAATCGTTCTTATGCTTGCAGTGTTGATTATAATAGGCAGGGGTAAGGACTGGTTTAAAACATATATTACTTATTATACGACATTTGAAGAAAGTTATAATCTTAAAGAAAATGCTGCTGTTAAACTATACAAAGCAGATATAGGAAAAGTAAAAAAGATCACTCTTGCTGAAGATAAGGTAAAGGTTAAATTGTTTATTCTGGAGGATTATTCATCCAGGATCAGAAGTGATTCCGTGGCAATTGTTGACAGTCCTACTTTTATAGGCTCTGAATACATCTCCATAATACCTGGCAGCGCTGATGCTCCTCTGATCGAAAAAGGCGGCGAAATCCCTTCCAGGGAGAAGAAGTCTGTTTCCGATATTCTTGCAGAATTTGAGGTTGAGAAAACAGCCAAAATGGTTATTCCGGCAATACAGGATTTTGCAGAAGTTGCTCAAATAATAAGAGATACTAATGGACCTTTATTTACCGCACTTGATAGTTTCAACAGAACACTTTCCTGTTTTGAGAGAGTTGCACGGGATATAGAAGCAGGGAAAGGCACTATCGGGGGAATAATCAGATCCAGGGTGATATTGGATAAAATTCTTGGCGATCTTGATAAACTGGGTGAGATCCTTGAAAATATAAATAAAGCTTCCTCAAAAACTCCTGGAATAATGGACCAGGTACAGGACAACCTTGCAACAGCAAAAAAGATAGGAAATGATGTATCAGAAAGTGTTTCAAGCATTAAAAGGATAGTAAAACAAGTTGAAGAAAGTCATGACATACCTGAAATTACTCATTCTGTAAAAAATGGAATTAAAGAGATAAGAGATGGTGTGGATGAAATAGACAAAGTTGTGCGGTCTCTTCAGGAGAACTTCTTGATAAAGCATAATCTTCCCCCTGAAGAAAAGCCGGAAAATATTGATGCCGGACTTCGCCAGTAATGATATCAGGGATCGAAGGAATTTAACATATGTATAACACTCGAAATATCCCATTGATATATTTAGTCATAGCTTTGATTGTATTATGCAATTTTTTCGGTTGTGTACAAAAGATCAGGATCACTGTGATCAAACCTGCCAAAGTATCCCTTCAAGACATCAGGACGCTGGCTATAATTAAATTTGATGGTATATACGAAGAGTTGGTTCGAAAAGCACTTTATAATAAAATTATTGAGGTCCAAAATTTAAATAATAAACCTGATCACATTCGAGTTATAAATATTGATCAAAACAGCTTTAAACATGTTGATGACGATATTAACTTTTCACCTGATTCTGATAAGGTGCATGTAGATGGTGTTATTTCAGGCAGAGTTGCTGCCTCTATAAAAGACGTTCATGATACCGAAAAAGTAAAGATACAAGAGGGTACCGGTAAATATAAGAAAGACAAGAATGTATTTGGGCAGGAAGCAGAAGTGGAGATTCAACGAACTATTGTAAAAAAAGTTCCCTATGTTATGCGTCAGGCCAACATTATTGTAGATTTTAATATATTTAAGCTGAAAACAAAACAGCGTGTTTTTACTGATAAGGTTTCGGAACAATATAAAGAAAAGTTCGGTGGAGAAAATGAATATAGAAATTATTTAGGAAGCAGTATGAGTCAGCTTCCTTCGCAAAATCAAACCCTGAAGGAGCTTTCCGATAAAGTTGCCTCAAGGATTGTTGCAAAAATTTTTACTACCGAGATTGCCAGAATTGTAGAATTCGATAACGGCAGTAAATATGTGATGGGCATAGGCGGTAACAAGAAGGTGAAAGAAGGGATTAAATGCGCTAAGAACGGGAAATGGGAAAAGGGTGTAGAGATCTGGAAGGATGTGCTTAATACTGAACCGGAAAATTCGGCGGCTTTCTACAACCTGGGAATTGCTTATGAAAATATTGGAGATTTGGAAAACCTGAAGATAGCGCAAAAGATGTATAAAAAAGCGGTAAAAAATGGAGACAAAGAAATTTATTTAGATGCTTTAGATAGAGTAAAGGCTACAATCAGTGATTTCCCAAAGGAATCGCATATAAGGTGAATAGTTACAATTTGAGTTATGCAACAGGTTTTAAGCCATCCAGACTCATGTCTGGATGGCTTTTATAGTTTATATGGAGGTTTATAATTTGGCGAAACTGCTTGTAATTGATAATTACGATTCTTTTACTTACAATCTTGTTCAAATGTTTATGAATTATAATCTTTCTATTGAAGTGCACAGAAGTGACAAAATTTCTCTTGAGGGGGTAAAAGCAATATGCCCGGATTATGTACTTATCAGCCCAGGACCCAAAGGTCCATCCCATTCAGGGATATCTATCCCGCTGATTAAATTTCTAAACGGCGGAATACCTGTTCTGGGTGTTTGTTTGGGCATGCAGTGTATTAATGAAGCCTTCGGAGGCAGTACTGTCAGATCTTTTTTACCGGTACATGGAAAAGTCAGCATGATTTACCATAATAATGATAAAATTTTCAAGGATCTTCCTTCTCCCTTTGCTGCAGCCAGATATCATTCATTGATGGTAAAACTTAATTCAAGAGAACTGGTTATAACCTCTCAAACCAGTGATGGTGTTATTATGGGGCTTTCGCACCATAAACTTCCGATTCACGGGGTACAGTTTCATCCGGAAAGCTTTCTTACAGAGAATGGATTTTTAATAGTTGAAAACTTTCTCAGACTTGGGTCACTTGCTTAAGGATTATTAAGTTGCTTATGGAACCTGTTGAATCTTCAATTGATAAAATAAAAAAAATTGCCGGTGAGATTGATGGTATTTATACTGAACGTATCGAATTAGAAGGATCTTTCCTTGATTTTGCTGCTCGTTTTGCCTCAATGCCAGGCACGGTTATTCTTATGAGCGGAGGAGATAATGACTGTTCAAGATACCATATACTTGGCGCAAAACCCTGGCTGACTTTTACCGGACGTATCAATGACATGAAGATCATAGCCGAAAATCATAGCTTTAATTTTAGAGCAGATCCCTTTGATACGCTTCGGAATATCTTAAATGCCTACAGGCCGTATGCTCGGCATTTGCACGGCCATAATATACAATCTCCTTTTGCTGCAGGCATTCTGGGATACCTGTCTTACGATCTTAAAGATTGTCTTGAAAAACTTCCCCGTACTTCTATAGATGATCTTTATCTTCCGCATATATGCTTTTTTGCTCCTTCAATAATAGTTATACATGATCGAAAGAAAGACAGAACATCTCTTTTTATTCCTGAACGCGTTGTTTCCGGAAAAAGTGTTTTACACAACGACCTTGAAGTTTTTAAAAATATACAGAAATCAAAAAAACCGTTAATGGAGAGTTTCAGCGGAGATATAGATGGATTTCGGTCAAATTTTACAAGATCAAAATACATAAACGCGGTTAAGCAGATAAAAAAATATATTGCATCAGGCCATGTATATCAGGTGAATCTTTCCCAGCGATTTGAAATGAATTTCGAAGGCAGCGCTTTTGGTCTGTTTAAAACGCTTTATAACCTTAATCCTGCGCCTTTTTTTTCTTATATAAATGCCGGAGATCATTTTATTGTTTCCACATCGCCCGAACGTTTTCTTCTTCAGTCGGGAGACCGGCTTGAAACCAGACCAATAAAGGGCACAATACCAAGGGGAGATACTTTAAAAAAGGATAAAAAACTTGGTCTTGAGCTTAAAAACAGCAAAAAGGATGATGCCGAGCTTTCGATGATAGTTGATTTACTGCGTAATGATCTGGGAAAGATATGTGAGGCAGGATCTGTTCGCGTGTCTGAGCACAAAAGACTTGAGGCATACAAAAATGTTTTTCATCTTGTGTCAATTGTTGAAGGAGTTCCAGACAAAGGCCGTGATGCAGTGAATATTATCAAAGCTGCATTTCCAGGTGGTTCGATAACAGGCTGCCCTAAAATCAGATCAATGGAAATAATAGATGAACTGGAGCCTCACAGACGTCATATCTATACAGGTTCTACAGGATATATAAGTTTCCACGACACAATGGACCTTTCTATTGCTATCCGCACAGCCACAATAGTTAATAAAAAAATCATATTTTCAGTCGGAGGAGGTATTGTCTTTGATTCAGATCCATTTGATGAGTACGATGAAACAATGCATAAGGGCAAAACACTTATGGAGGTCTTCAAAGGAAAAGAAAAAGCATTAAGCAGCGAAAACCATGTCTGGATTAATGGAAGCATTGAACCCATAGGCCTTGCTAAGATAAATATTACAGATCAGGGATTTTTATTCGGATATGGTTTTTTTGAAACAATCAGGGTGGATAAAGGGAAACCTCAATACCTTGAAGAGCATATTTCGAGATTTAATCAAACCTGGCAGCGTCTTTTTTTTGAACAAATTCCGGATTTGACGTGGCAGGATATTATATATCAGGTAATTTACAGTAACGGCCTGCTGGAAGAAACTGCGGCAGTTAAAATTGTTGCGTCAAAAGGAAACAGCGAGAACTCTTCTTTAAATTTTACGCTTATAGTTATGGCCAGGCCATATACTCATCGGCTGGCAGAAAAAAGAGAACAGGGAGTAAATCTTGTTATTTACCCTAAGCCGCGGCAGACACCTCTTGCTGATTACAAAACCCTGAATTATTTATACTACCTGCTTGCTGGAGAATGGGCAAAAAGAAAGGGCGCTGATGAAGCGCTCATATTGAATCCAGATGATACGATTTCTGAAACAAATACAGCAAATATCCTGCTGATTAAGGATAAAACTTTCATAAGACCGGTTTCGCCGCATGTGCTGCCCGGTATCATGGAAAAGGTTGTATGTGAACTTTTTTTAAGTTGGAATTATATATCGGAAAGCAAAAAGCTGTGCCCTGAAGATTTGTTTTTAGCTGATCAGGTTATTCTCACTAATTCACTTATTGGTGCTATTCCGGTACTGAGCATTGACGAAAAAAAACTAAAAAAACCCACAGACATTTGGCTGAAAATAAACGATGCAGTTTTATAACCTTCCGCTCCCTTCGCTGGAATGACAGACGATTAGTCATATTTATTGCATAGGAACAGGGGAGCGCCTGGTTCAGCCATCTATTCTATGGACTTGCGATGCCATTCGAACCACCATCAACAACAGCAAAAAGAATCTCCCGTATGCTTTCCTTGGGCAAGTCTACAGCGTTCGCAATCTTCCAGTAGTCGAATAATGATAGAGCCTGTCCCACTGGGCATGGCTACATCATCATCCCTACGACCGAAAACTCAATTCGTGATGGTTTTCTGCCCTCACAGTAAACGTGCTTCTGTTCGATATAGCCCACCTGCTTAGGACCGATTTCATCGGGCTCAACATACCAGGTATGCCTCCCAATGAACTTCCCTTTTGTGTCTCTCACCGTGAAAACAACCTGTACTGCTCTGTACTTTGCCGTCCCTGTGTTTTTCACAGTACCCCAGATGAGAACATCCTCATCATCCCAGGTTGTCTTCTCCAAGACAAACTTCAGGGAGATATCCTTCGATGTCACATCCTTGCTTCTCGTTGCAAAAAGCTCTCCTGCAAAGGCTGCGCTCGTCATCGAAACTGCCAGTAAGATCGTGATCAGGATTCTTCTCATGTGCATTCTCCTTGTCCGCTCAACACTACGATGAGAGATGCGAGTCCTCAAGCGTCCCCTATAGTGGACCCCAAAAAATAAAACAGTGTGTTAAGGTGTGTTTCCAAAAAATGAGGCAAAAAATGCCTTTGGTGCAGCCCCTAATATTTTCAACCTGTGCGGTTAGGATTGACCGTGCGTTGTCAATTAGTTGATGGTTATTTCGTCCACGTTCCTTACTTTATTTTTACCGTACTTCCGACCTTTATGTTTTTGCCTGAAACAAGAGATGCCTCGGCTTTATCAGGATAAAGTGCGGTTATCTTAATTTCTCCAATTTTATGCCCAGGAATGAAAAATTTCCGGCTGTCTTTTCTTTCAAATATATTTCCACTATCATATACTTCAAGTTTGTCTCCAAGGATAATGCCTGATTTTTTTCCTGAAGATATTATTATCTTGTCATCAAAGCTTGAAATTACATATCCTTTCCAGGGCTGAATATTGACAGCATCGCAAATCTTTTTGCCTATGGGAATAGACGCATTTAACAGAGCGTCAGTTAAGAGGGGTATTTCATTTGTCTTGCCGGTTCTGAGATTATTAAGGTCTAATTCATTGACCTCAATTTCATGAACAAAGCTGTCATCGAAAATTTTTGCTCCGGTTTCAGTGTCATAGATTTCTAAAACAATTTGAAATCGAATAAAATTACATATATTTTTGAACCACAGAATTCCCCTGTTTTCTTTGTTTCCGCTTATATCTATAAGGCTTCCCGTGACAATTGCATTGAGACCCAGTCTTCTGCCTGTTTCTGCAAGAACAAGGTTATCAATTCGTTCTGTGGCAAGTTTAGGGAGCACAACCATTTGATCAGGATATCCTGTATCTCCCGGTTTTATAATAATAAGGTCCTGACATATTTCTTTTATATTTTCGGCAAGTTTAATATGAAAGATTTTTTCGAAGTTATTAACAGCTAAAAAAGTGCGATTTTCGAATAAAGTTATTCCAACTTTTTTCTTTAAATCACCTGCGGGGGCTTTTATATCGCAAGATATTTTTTTTATAGCCGGCAAAAATGAACATCCTGCAATCAGAGACGCGAAAAAAAATAAAAAGCAAACGGCAATAACGACAAGTATTTGACTAAAAGTTTTTAAATAATAAAATCTCATTTTTTCCTATTACCTAAGTTGAGCTAAAAATCGCTCAATTTAGATATTATATTCGACGGCAACTTTCGTAGCGATACCGCCTCTTGCTGTAAAATTCCCTGCAACTTCCATCCATTTAGGATCAAGTACTTCAACCAGGTCTTTTAATATGTCATTGACCACATGTTCATAGAAAATACCGACATTTCTGTACTGTAACATATAAAATTTCAGAGACTTTAATTCAACAATCTTATTATTGGGTATGTATCTAATTGTTATACATCCGAAATCAGGCAGCCCGGTCATCGGGCACACGGATGTAAACTCGGGTTGCTGAATTGTAATATCAATGTCCCTTACCTTGTTATATTTGTAATCAATGGTTTTGAGCACATCAATTTTAACTGTATTCGGTGTTTTTATGTTGTTCTCCACCCTTTTTTCAGGCTGATTGGACATAAAGGCATCCCCCTTTGCAAAAAACCGCTCAGCTCAGGTAATAAAGAATAAATTATGATCTGTCAATTACGAGTTCATCAACTACACTATTTTACTGAAAGGATGTTTTTTTATAGAAACTAAATAGTTATCATAATTGCGATCCATAATCAGGATTTATGTTGCAAAATAGTGTTTACAAAATTGCACTTATTTTATATAGAGATACAGTTTTGTGCCTTTAATCACTAATTCATAAATTCATATATGCTAAATTTTACATAAATTCAAAGGTGTTGTTATGGGAAAAAAGAGCTTGATCAAATCTACCGCAAAAAAGAAAACTAAATCTGCTAAAAAAAATGAGATAAAGAAGCCTGATAAAAAGGCCAAAGTTACAGCAAAAGCAGAAACAAAGGCAGCAGCCAAAACTCGCAGCAAAAAAACCGTTGGAGCAGCAAAAAAGAAGAAGGTCTCATTAACGGATCTGATTTTAAAGAAATTTGAGGCCTGGAAGCCGGCTGAGGTTTTCAGGGCTGCCCCGGATGAGAAATATTTAAAGAATTTTGCTTCACCGCCGATTGTTTCGGGCTTGAGTGATAAAGAAGCCAAGAGAATAAAAAAATTATTGCTTAAGAAGAGAGACATAGCGACTATCAGAGCTGAAATAAAGAAGGAAGCTGCTGAAAGAGAGGCAACAAAAAAAGCAGCAGCGAAAAAGGTAGCTGCAGAGAAGGCAGCAGCAGAGAAGGCAGCAGCGGCAGAGAAAGCAGTGGCAGAGAAAGCAGCAGCGGAAAAAGCAGCGGCAGAGAAAGCAGTGGCAGAGAAATTAGCGGCAGAAAAGAAAAAGGCTTACTTAAAGACTTTGCCTTTAAAAAAGTTTGAGGTTTGGAAGCCGGCCAAAATTTTCAGAGTTGCCCCGGATGAGGAATATTTAAAGAATTTTGCTTCACCGCCGATTGTTTCGGGCTTGAGTGATAAAGAAGCCAAGAGAATAAAAAAATTATTGCTTAAAAAGAGAGACATGGCGACTATCAGAGCCGAAATAAAGGAGGAAGCCGCTGAAAGAAAGGCGGCAGAAAAGGCCGCCGCAGAAAAGGCAGCCGTTGAAAGAGAAGCCGCTGAAAAGGCAGCCGTTGAAAGAGAAGCCGCTGAAAAGGCAACTATGAAAAAAGTAATTATCGGTCTTGCATCTGGTTTTATTATTTTGGTTGCATTTATTCTCAGCGCAAGTTCTTCGAATAATAACAAATATTATATTAAAGAAAAGGCTGGAGTGCTTGAAATCTGGCAGGGCAGATATGCCCCTCTAGGCGAAGAGCGGATGATGAGTCTGCCCGGAGTACCGTTGCCCGAGCAAATTAATGCTGTTTATTCTAAAAACGAAGTATTTCCTCTTATTTTTAACTATTATGTCGACAAAGCAGACGCTATTGTAGGCATGTCGGATACTCCTGATTATGCGACTATAAAGTCATACCTGAATAAAGCCTTGTTATTTGCAACAACAGGTGATCTTCGCGGGAAAGCTTATAGCCGTTTAAATAACATCAAGTTTAATGATTTAATGTATAAAGCAGGTGTAGCTGAAAGCAGAGGCGCTATTTCGGACCTTGATAAAGCGATGAGATATTTTGGACAGGCGTCATTGTTAAAAGTTGATCCCGGCAAATCCGATGTGGTGAAACAGAAAATTGAATCAATAAAAGAACAAAAGGCAGAGATGATAGAGGCTCAGGTATCTGAAAAAGCAGCGAGCGCTGCTTCCGGCAAACCTGATGTGGTGGAACTAAAGATTGTGTCAGCAGAAGAACAAAGTGCAGAGATAAAAACTCCAATGGTTGAAGAATCAACGGATTCTGTTACCGTCGAACCTGATGTGGTTGAACAAAAGACTGAGTCAACACAAGAACAAAGCGCAGAGATAACGACCCCAATGATTAAAAAATCAACAGATTCTGTTTCCACCGAATAAAGAGGTAACTACTCAGATGAATAGACTGAAGGCTGAAGCTCCCTGACAGCCTTCAGTCTATTCACCTTAATGCCCCCCAAGTTTTTGTGATTGCGCATGATTTTTCCTAAAAGCCTTCTACCTTCAGCCTATCCCTTATACAAATGGCACCACACCTGGCGCATTTCTGTTTTTAATTCTTGTGGTTCTATCTTTCCGCATATATCCATAACTTCCGGACAACGAGTGTGAAAATTGCATCCTGGCGGAGGTGAAGATGGAGAAGGAGTCTCTCCTTTGAGGACAATCTTTTTCTTTTTATAGATTCCAGGTGTAGGAACAGCATTTATTAGAGCTTTTGTATAAGGATGCATCGGATTGTTTATTATATCAAAAGCAGGCCCTTGCTCAACAATTTTTCCAAGATACATAACAGCTATACGGTTTGCTATGTTGCTTACTATGCTTATATCATGGGAGATAAAAATATATGAAAGATTATAGCTGTCCCTGAGATCCAGCAGAAGGTTTATGATCTGGGCCTGAACAGATACATCAAGGGCGCTGACAGGTTCGTCGCATACAAGGAGATCGGGCTTTAAGGATATAGACCTTGCAATGCTGATCCGCTGGCGCTGTCCACCGGAAAATTCATGAGGATAGCGGTATATTGAGTTTTCATCAAGTCCGACTTCTTTCATAAGCCTTTTTGCATGATCTTCCTTATTGTTTTTTATTATCTTATATTCGACAAGCCCTTCTGTAACAATATCAAGAACATTCATCCTGGGATTTAGAGAGGTTAAGGGATCCTGGAAAATCATCTGTATTTTTTTTCTCATTTTCTTCAGCTTTTTCCGCTTGAGATCAAGAAGATTCTTGCCTAAAAAAAGTATCTTTCCTTTTTGAGGTTCTTCCAGCCTTAACAAGGTTCTTCCGAGTGTTGTTTTCCCGCATCCTGACTCGCCGACAAGGCCAAGCGTTTCTCCTTTGTATAGATGCATAGATATTCCATCAACAGCCTTAACATATCCTTCCGTCCTTGCCATGATGCCACGTTTTATTGGAAACCAGGTTTTAAGATTTCTTATTTCAAGTATCGGTTGTTTAATTAATTGGTTGTCCATGTTATTTTCTCTTTGTTCTCTATACAAGAAAACACGCTGTTTTGTGGCCGTTGCCGAGATCAACAAGCTGTGGTTTTTCTTTTTTGCATCTATCAAAAGCCTGTGGGCATCTGTCGCGGAAATAGCAACCTGACGGATAGTTGAAAGGTGAAGGTACATAGCCATGAATGGGCATCAGCCTTTCGGCATCAGTTGATAACTTTGGAACAGATTTGAGAAGTCCTTTGGTATAAGGATGTGCCGGTTTTGAAAAAATATCGTTTATATTTCCTTCCTCTACTATCCTGGAAGCATACATTACAACTGCCCGGTCGCACATTTCCCAGATAACACCTATATCATGAGTAATTAAGAGTATAGAAGTGTGGCTTTGTCTCAGTTCCTTTATCAATTCAAAAACCTGAGCCTGGGTGGTTACATCCAGTGCGGTTGTAGGTTCATCAGCTATAACAAGATCAGGCGTCAGCATTAGAGCCATTGCAATAATAACCCTTTGCTGCATACCGCCTGAAAGTTGGTAGGGGTATGAAAACATCCTTTCTCCTGCATCAGGAATACTTACTTTTTTAAGCCAGCTTTCAGCAATGTTCCAGGCCGTTTTTTTACTTATATTCTTATGCAGCATGAGGCCCTCTATCATCTGCTGTCCGATTTTGTGAAGGGGGGACAGAGCAGCAGCCGGTTCCTGAAAAATTATGCTGACAGCATTGCCCCTTATTTTCTTCATTTCACGGATATCCAGCTTTAACAGATCCTTGCTGCTGAATATTATCCTGCCTTTTTCAATCCTGCCTGCCGGTGAAGGAATAAGACGCAGTATGCTGAGAGCGGTTACAGATTTGCCACACCCTGATTCGCCGATCAGTCCGACTATTTCATTGTTTTTTATATGAAATGAGACATCGTCGACCGCTTTAAAGACACCTTCGTCAGTTTCAAAGCTGACAGTAAGTTTATCGATTTCCAGCAATTTTTTGCTCATTGATCCACGATCCCTGATCTTTTCATTCGGGTGTAACCTTTTTGCGTAAATATCAACTACAGCTATAACTATCTGAAAGGCTTAAAAATAAAAACGGTAGACATCCTTCCTCCAATTTATTACGATATTGGTGTAAAACTAACATCTAATAAGGAGCATAGTACATTGCTTCGCAAATTAACCAAAGGAATAAACTTGAGCATAGCCGAATTACAATATTATTAAGTAGTTAGAATTAAATTTATTGGGAGGAAGGATGCAACCGTATTCAGTAAAGCAAAGCATAATTGAAGGTGAACTGGAAGTCAAAGAGCTTTTCGGATATGCGCAAAACAACGCCGCTCAATTTGAAGCCTATGAAATGGAAATAGATATATTTGCGAGAGTGATGCAGATTGGTTTAGCCGCAATGAAGTGTTACTTTACAGAAAAAGGCACGGGTGGGTTTTCCTTAATTCTTTTCATGCAGAAAATGCAGGGCAACAGACAAAAATATGTAACAATTCAAGCCAATAATAAAGATTGATGAAAATGTAAATTTCTGATAATGGATATTTTAGAATGGAGCCTTAGCAGGATTCAAATATGGCATGTTTCACCTGTATCAAGTTCTTTTCACAAAAGGATTAAACAACAGCCTGCAACCCGATCACATGTGTATAATAACTTATAGACTTTTCAGATAAATAATTTCACTGTGTTATCAGTCGTCGACGTATAACTAATACGTCTTCCTCCTTCTGGCCTTGTGAAATTAATTATCTGAAAGTCTAAACCGTAACGGCTTCGTAAAAAGCCGTCAACCTTCAGGAGGTCAGCATGAATATAAAAAAAATAGCCTGTTGTATAGATTTTTCAGAAAATGCCGAAGATGCCTTTATAACGGCCCTTGATCTTGCTGAAAAAAATAAAGCCAAACTTTTTGTAATTCATGTATCGCCGCCTGTAATAAGTTATCAGGCAACAGATACGGAATGGATGATGCCTTACGAACCAGAAGAACCTTTGATTTTAGAATTAGAAAAACGAATGGATAAAGAGTATGGAGCCAGAATAGGTGAACATACTGATTATAAGCTTGTCGTACTTAGCGGACATATTTCAACAGAAATATTAACATTCTTGAAAGAAGAAAATATTGATCTCGTTGTGATGGGCTCTTATGGGCTATCGGGAATGGGGCTCGTATTCTTCGGTAGTGTGGCCAAGAGAGTGGCGTATAAATCCCCGTGCTCTGTACTGATAGTACGTAAACAAAAAGAAAAGGTGTAACAATTTAGCCTTTTGAAAATATATCCGCTTCAGGTATAATATATATGTTGAAAAAAATTCTATCCACTGCTGTGCTCTTAACGGTGTTTCTTTTTTCTTCAACCTGTTTGGCAGCCGGCTCTGATCTAAAGGAAGCAAAAATTCCTGATTCCCTGCATTCCGGGCTGGAATATCTTTTATCCTTAACCTCTAAGGATAAAAACGGACCTGTTGATCTTAAACTTATTCAAAAAATACTGGATTTTGTCGTTTCTCCCAAAAACAGGTCCTCCCTTTATTATACAGACAAATTGTTCGGCTCGCCTTCCGCTTATTATGAATTTGATATTAATACAGATCTGAAACACATTCTCCAGTATGCATACAATCCTGATATTCCTTCATTTGCTTTTATGCCTTCTTCTGCCAGGCTTTCCTACTGGGCTGAGGTAAACGGGCAAAATCAGGACCTGCCTAAATTATGGACTTTTATTTCAAACCCTGATCCTCCAATAGTGGTTAAAGGGATTGAACATATGGAAATAACTCCGGATCAATTTACAGGTGCTTACTATAGTTATGATATGGATAGGGCTCTGATTCTTTGCAAGTATTGCGGTCGAAATCTATTAATATCGATTTCCAAACAAAAAAACAAGTCCGATGTGGGCCGAAAAGGTATTGTTCTGGGCTCAGATGACAACTGGGACTATCTTTATTCAGGCCGGAAAGGTCTTTCAATGCCGGGTCTTGGTTGGGTCAGCTCCTATATGTACAATTCCATTGGCATAAGCTTCCTGTACGAGGTTGACTCAAAAAAACCCGTCATAAGATACGGGGCATTTAAATGGCTCAGGGCTGGATGGGCTGACGTGAATGTAGTAAAAAATAAGCACATTCATAAAGGTCTGGTTCGCTACGCAAAGGATTTAAAAATAATTTTGGAGCACCCTTTGCTGCCCGAAGCCTCAAAACTTGCAAAATTATTTTCTGATTTTGAAAATTATCCCATCGAAGACATGAGAGAGAAGGTTAAAAGTCATTTAACTGCTCTGAAAGACAGATATAATGGAAACAAATTATCATCCGGTAAAAATTTCCCTAAAAATTTAAATATCAATAAATATTTAGATCAAATGACGAATAAGGAAATGTACGCTCTTCTTATTGTGGAATATATGAAATCCATGCTTGGGAAAAACCAGCATCTTGATAATAAATTACTTTTCAGCTATAGATTGTTAGGAACATGGACGAAATAACTTTCCCCCTAATCCCTGTTTTCTGACCCATGCCCCCTGTTTTTTCCACTATCCATAAGTTTCAACAGCGGCCTGAAAAGATCCATGGGAAATGGGAATATGGTCGTCGTATTGTTCTCAGCAGACATCTCTCGCATTGTCTGTAGATACCTAAGCTGCAAGGCCATAGGATTTTTTTCAATTATTTGCGCTGCCTCAGCAAGCTTTGTTGCTGCCTGATATTCACCCTCAGCATTTATAATTTTCGCACGACGTTCTCTCTCAGCCTCAGCCTGTTTGGCCATTGACCGCTGCATTTCCTGGGGCAGATCAATGTGTTTAAGCTCAACTGTCGCAACTTTTATTCCCCAAGGATCTGTGTGAGTATCAAGGATTTCCTGTAATTGTGAATTTATTTTTTCCCTTGCAGATAAAAGTTCATCCAGCTCTGCCTGGCCGCACACACTTCTTAAGGTTGTCTGTGCAAGTTGAGACATTGCATAATTGT
>JAJSZP010000005.1 GCA_030262775.1 Deltaproteobacteria bacterium
ATCCAAATATTTATACAGGGGTGTTATCAGTGAAGAAAATATTATTTCCAATCAAAATGGTCAGGTAACTTTTAAGTATATTGAAAGCAAGACTGGCAATACACTATATCGCACCCTCAAAGGTGAGGATTTTTTGCATCTGATCATGCAACATGTGCTGCCCAAAGGGTTCCGAAGGGTCAGAGACTATGGGTTTCTTCATGGTAATGCGAAAAAACTGCTGTTTCTGGTACAATTGATTTTGCATGTAGTTATTAAAGGGATTGAACTCCGTCCAAGGCCTGTTTTTAAATGTCCTTTCTGTAACTCACCTATGGTTATTCTGGGATTTCGTCTAACTGTATGGGAATCAGGCTAACTCTTTTTGATGGCAAGGGCTTGCAATTCATTCAAACAGGAGGAAAAAACTTTTATGAAATAGTTATTTTTTTGTAGCCTGTTTACAGGTTAAGGCATTCCCTCGCCTTGAAAAAAGTGCGCTTCTTGAAGACGCGCTTCCTACCCCTTGTTCAAAACAAGATATTTTCTTATATACAGAATATACAGACATACCGGGCTTGTCCAACAACTGGATAAAATTGTGGTTCGTTCCTCACACAATCTATCCTTATTCGATCGATATATTTTCAAAAAGATAGCGTGTTATTTTTGGGCCATTACCGTTTAAAGGCTTTGATAAAGTAAAAATCCGACCCCCCAGAGGGACCGGATTTTGGTATAAGCCCAGAAGTCATGATTTGTTGGGCCTGAGCCGATGAGTTCTGCTTTGCCGTATTAAAATAAGTCGGGCATTATCGTTTGGATTTTATGACTGTAACAAAAACTTCAAGAATACCCAAAACCTGTTATTGTGAGCTACTTAATACGGTCGCAATGACAAAATATGGTTTTGGGTGTCTATCAAATGAGAACGATTTTATGGCAAAGCCAATTGTCTCTGACCTGGCCCAGAGGGCCAGGATTTCTATGTTCAATTAAATTACCTCACGCCCATATAAATCAAACCGTATAAAAAAAGAAATATAATTGCTGCGCAGGCGCTAAAACCTATCGGAAACCTGTAAGCGTTTTCATTATACGGTTTATTGATGAGTTCTTGATATGATACCCTTTTTCCTTGAATCGAATTCCACAACATTTCCAGAAAAACGTAGGGGTGTTTGCTGATCTTCCCAACGGAGACAACATCCTTTGAAAGCAGATCCTGGCCCATTGATCTGAGTGCATTCAACGGACGATTGCAAAACCATAAAGTTGCTCTTCCAAACATTCTGTAAGGCCAGTCTGTATCAAGACTAACCGTTGCCTCACCACCAAGTTTATCAATATAAATCCAGAATGCGGCCAGAGTAAGCACCAGCATCTGCATCATCGCCACAACTGTGCTTATAGCATATGGATGGAAATCGACCGGATAAGGCAAAATGTCATAAAGAATTTTTGGGTAAACTCCTGTAAGTGTACATAACCCGGCGGCAATTCCCATTGCCAGCAACATATTGAACGGTGGCTCTTTTGCCTCCTCTATAACGTCTTCAGTCCCCTTATTTGTACCGAACCAGACTCCCCAGGGAAGCTTTAATCCTGTATGCAAAAAAGTACCAATGGAGGCAAGATGAAGCATCAATTCAATAGAAGGCCTGTGCAAAGCTCCTGCAGCAGCAACAATCATTGTTTTGCTTACAAATCCATTAAAGAGTGGAACCGCTGAAATGGAAAAAGCGCCCACCATGTACAGGGCAAGCGTGATCGGCATCTTTTTATACAAAGACCTCCCCTGCAAATCCGTCATTTTGCTCCTGCCTGTAACATATATAACCGCTCCCATCCCCATAAACAGAACGGACTTGTAAAGAATATGACAAAAAGCATGGGCAGCAGCGCCATTGATAGCCATTTCACTCCCCAGCCCAATACCGCAAATCATATATCCTACCTGGCTGACAATATGATATGCAAGGAGCCGGCGGATATCGTTTTCAAGGACAGCATAGACCACTCCATAAAGCGCCATGATCGCCCCCATCCAGACCAGAAGTTCAACTCCGGGGAAACCCCTTAACAAAACGTAAACTGCACTTTTGGTGGTAAAAGCAGTCATAAATACAGCGCCGGTAATGGTTGCTTCAGGATATGCATCTGCCAGCCATGCATGAAGCGGAGGCACTGCAGCGTTAAGTAAAAATCCTACCAGTATAAACTTGGCAGCAAGTGTTCCAAAATCAAACAACTCAAACGCTAACGATCCGGTGGTTACCGCATGAATGACGATTCCGCACAATAAAACACATCCACCGAAGAGATGCACCAGAATATACCGGAAACCAGCTTCCAGAGACCGTTTTGTTTTTCGATAAAAAACCAGAAAGACCGAAGAAATGGCCATAATCTCCCAAAAAACAAAGAGCGTAAACATATCTCCGGCAAAGACCACACCGAGAGTACATCCCACGTAAAGCAATGCAGCCACATGCTGTCCGTATTCCTTTATGTGTATAGCATAGACCATACCAATAAAGGACATGATTACAAAGACATACGCAAAAACCATGCTGAGTTTGTCCACCCTGCCCAGAATAAGTTCGTAATCCAGAAACTGGTATGTCCAATAGGTGCCGTGGGGCATGTTTATAAGATTCCAGAAAGCTATGGCCGGAATCAACAGCACAAGGGCTTGCTTTAATATTCTTACCCTGATCAGGGGGATCAAAAGCGCCCCTATAATGTAAATAAATGCGGGGGGGATATTAATCATAATAATCCTCTTTCTTCATGAGCCATGCATGGCCAATCCATTTGGATACAAGTATAATTACAACACATCCGACAAACCCGAATACAGCATCAAAGACAGGTATCTTCTGCCACCAGAAATGAGGATGCTGGTTAGGGAACAGAAACCCGAGGATACAGGTTGCTGCGATACTTACATAAAGAATAATCTTTAATTTTTTTACCATTCTATCCTACTCCCAATATGTTTTGTACTGCCAGAGATGTCATACTGAAAAAGCGAAAAAATGCATCAGGTACGATCCCGAATACGATTGACAACAAAGCTGTAATGACAAGAGGGATTACCATAAACATGGGGGCTTCATCAAAATGGGGGGTAACATCATCCAGCGGCTTTTTGAAAAAAGAATTGTAAATTATAGGAAAGAAAAAAGCCACATCAAGCATAGCGCTCGTCATAAATACAAACAAGAAAATAATCTGGTTTGCTTCAAGGGCGCCAAGGCATAAAAACCACTTACTGATAAACCCGCTCATAGGGGGAATGCCTGAAAGCCCAATGGCTGCAATGGCAAAAGCTCCCATTGTCAATGGCATCTGCCTCCCTATACCATCTAACTGACTGACATAATCCTTGTGTGCTTTTACATGCAGGGCTCCTGCACAAAAAAACAGCGTAATTTTCATAAAGGCATGATTTGCCATATGGATAATTCCGCCGGTCATGGAACTTTTGGTCAAAAGCGCTGCCCCAAGAATGATCATAGCAAGATTATTAATAGTGGAAAAAGCAAGCCTTCTTTTCAGATGATCCTGACCCAATGCAAGGAAGCCGGCCACGACTATTGTAAAGGAAGCTATATATGCCATGATTAGCCAGACCCCCAAATCATGAAGAAGACCCGGACCAAACACAAAAAGAATAACCCTTAAACAACCAAAAACACCTGCCTTAACAACCGCCACTGCATGCAAAAGCGCGCTTACAGGGGTAGGAGCAACCATAGCGGTAGGAAGCCATTCGTGCATCGGCATAAGACCTGCTTTGACACCAAAACCGAAGATAAGCATCGCGAACAGCATTATCAGGACAGCGCTCGACCCGCCACTGTCCGCCATAAATCCGCCGGCTTTAAAATCAAGAGTGCCGGTCATGTGATAGATCATTGCTATGGCAAACAGGAGGACGCACCCTGCTGTAAGAGTATAGGCTAAATATTTTCTCCCCCCCATAATCCCTTCTTTTGACTCCTTGTGGATTACCAGAGGATAAGTGGCAATGGTAAGTATTTCGTAAAAAACAAGAAAAGTAAGAAGATTAGCTGAAAATGCGATCCCTATTGTCGATGAAAGGCACATGGCAAAAGCGAAAAAATATCTCGTTTGCGCATGTTCGTTAAGCCCCCTGACATAACCTATAGAATAAAAAGAGGTTGCGATCCATAGAGACGATGCAATTACTCCGAACAGCATTCCAAAGGCGTCTATCCTGAATTGCAACAAAAGCCCAGGATAAAAAGTTACTATAGTATATTCGATCACTTTTCCCTGCAAAATTACAGGTACCATGGAAAAAACGATCAGAAACTTTGCCACCGCGGCCATAATGGTCCACGATTCCCGAATATTCCTGTTCTTCTCTCCAGTGGCAAGAATCAGAAAAGCAGCGATCATTGACACCAAGACGGCCCAAAGGGGTCTTGATGAATATAGAACATCCATTCCCATCCTCCCGGTCCTTAAAAGCTTGCAGGGACTGCAAACTGAATTACAGACGAAATGATCTTTCCACTAAAAATGCCGAGGAGAATAACTCCCGCAGCCATGATAACAATAGGGACAAGCATAGTAAAAGGAGCCTCGTCTCTTTGTATCTCCTCATGTATTGTTTCACCGCCATCATGGGCATATGCAGGCTCCATCGGTTTTAAATAAGCACATTCAATAACCCTGAAAAACAGAACGGCATTTATCAAGCTGCTGCATAAGAGCGCTGCCGCCCAGAACCACTGCCCGGCCTCTATAGTTCCCAGTATGAGATACCACTTGCTGAAAAAACCACAAGCAGGCGGTATGCCAACCATGGAAAGAGCTGTTATCGTAAACGCTGCCATAGTAAACGGCATTTTCTTGTTAAGGTGACTCAACTGATGTATTTCCCGCGTCCCTGTTTTATATAATATTGCACCTGTGACTAAAAAGAGACACGCCATCATAACAGCGTCGTTCATGATATGAAGAATAGCCCCGGTAAGTCCCAATCGATTCGCTACACTCACACCAATCACAATATACCCTACTTCCGCGACTACTACATAAACAAGCATCCTCTTAAGGTCTGTTTGAGCAAGCGCCTTAATTCCTCCCCAAACAATAGCCATGACCGCCAGCCATCCCAAAATGGTAAAGACCGGCACTATTTCTATGGAAAAATGGGGCTGAAATACGGTAAACATCAATCTAATCATTACATATGCAGCCACTTTGGTCATCAAAGGGGCAATCAGCGCGCTCACCGCAGAAGGTGCAGTACAGTAAGCATCCGGCAGCCATGTATGCATCGGAAACAGCCCTGCCTTAACGGCTAAACCAACAGTAAAAAAGGCAAAGGCGACAAGGATAACCTTGGAGTCATACAGGGGCGGCAGAATATTGGCCAAATCAGCCATATTAAGAGAGCCGGTTGCTATATAAAGGTAACCAATGCCTAACAGGTAAAAACAGGCTCCGATGGTACCTATGATAATATAATTAAAGGCGGCCATTGGCGCGCCTTCCTCACCAATTGCAATTAAAGCATAACAGGATAGCGCAGATATCTCCAGAAATACAAAAAGATTGAATACATCACCAGTGATCACTATGCCCATGAGTCCAGTGACGAGGAGAAGAAACAGTGTATAAAAAGGAACTGTCTTCTCCGGAAGGTTATCTTGCACACTCTTTTTTGAATAAATGGCAACCATCAGACTGATAAATGATACAATGACCAGCACAAATGCGCTAAGATGGTCCAGCACATATTCTATCCCCCACGGAGGGGCCCATCCAGCCAGACGATAGGAAAATTTGCCGGTCGTCATTACAGTATTCAGTATACTTAAAGAGGAAATAAGAGGTATGATAAGGACGGCGACAACCCATGGATAACAAAGTCTCTTTTTCCACCACCCAATCACAGGGACAAAGAGGGAAGCAATTAAAGGAACCACTATAATCAGCGCTGCAAATTGTTCTGCCATTTTAGACTCCTGTTTCCTTTCTGATCATCAGGATCTCATCTTCTTCTAAGGTGTTATATTTTCTATAGATCAAAATAAGTGTTGCAATCGCAACGCCGGTCGTGGCTATAGACACAACAATAGCCGTAAGCATGAGAACATGGGGCAAGGGATTAATATATTTGGCGACTTCGATAACTTCATGACCATGTCCGTGGCCATGCCCTGAAAGTATGGGAACTGTAGCGCCTGCTTTCACACCTGTAGAAACGTAAAAAAGGATTATTGCTGACTGGAATATATTCATCCCGATTAATTTCTTGACAAGGTTTTTCTTACCAATCATCGCATAAAGTCCTATCATCATCAGGATTATATATATCCAGAAGTTGTATTTGCTGATTACGTAGTCGAGCATATCAGCCTCCTTCACCATTGCGTTTTTTTCTCAACATCAGAACACAGCCAAGCGCTGCCGTAAAGACGACTACGGTCTCACCCATCGTGTCATAACTCCTGTAATCCGCGAGCACAGCGGTAACGATATTAGGAGTTGCAGTTTTTTCCGTGGCCTCCAGGATATACCTTGGTGAAACATACGAATTGGCCGGAGAATTGGGATCACCCCAATCCGGCATGTCTCCAGCGCCGTAGATAAGCAGTGTTCCTGTCATAATAACCGCGATTAAGGCAATAACTTTCAATCTTTTGACCTCCTTTTTGTTTTACTAACCGCTGCAATAAACAAAACAGTTCCGACTCCGGCGCCAACTGAAGCCTCGGTAAAGGCTACATCCACCGCCCCCATTTCCGTCCACAGGAGACACATAAAGAAACTGTAAGCGCCCAAAATAATAACAGCAGCCAAAAGATCCTTTACATTAATAGCAGCAATCGCACAGATTATAATAAAAAGACAGAGTATAAGATCAAGTTGCCAGATCATTTGCTTCCCTCCCTGGTCCAAGGTTTAACACCGCACCGAAAAGCAGCTCTTGAAATGGCGTGGGTTGCAGTGGGATTAGCCAAAAAAACAAAAACAGCGACAACGACTAACTTTATACTGTCTAAAATAGACCCGTGATATGCTGCGTGATATATAGAAAGACCGACAAGCGTTATAAGCACTGCCAGAGTATCGCCTTTCCCCGTGGCATGCATCCTGGAATAAAAGTCCGGAAAACGCAGGAAACCGATTGTCCCTGTGGCAAAAAAGAAACACCCCACTAAAATAAATATCACAGATATTCCTTTTACAATTTCCATCAAATTTCACCTCTCCCTTCAAAGTACTTTGCTGCCGCCAGTGTCCCGATAAAGTTCAAAATAGCGTAAACCATTATGATATCCAAAAACATCTCTATCCTGCCATAGATAAACCCCATCAGCACCAGAACCACCAATGTTTTTGTGCCGATAGCTCCAACTCCTACGATCCTGTCTATAATAGTCGGGCCCCACACTACCCGATAAAGACAAAGTAAAACAAAAAAACAAAGGAAAATACTCACGCCCAAATAAAAATTTTCCATCTCAATACTCCCAGGTTAACCCGTTAAGTTTATTAGCTTATTAACTTAATAGCTAATTTGTTGCTTTAATTAATCGTTAAGTTGTATTTATTAAGCTTTGAATACAATGTGCTGCGGCTCACATTGAGCTGTTTTGCAACTTTTAATTTGTTCCAGTTGTTCTCCTGCAAAATTTTCATAAGGAATCTTTTCTCATTTTCCTCAAAAGAAGTTATCCCTTCATTTTTTTCTTTTAACACTTCATCCAGGATACGGGAAGGCAGTAATTCACGCTCAACTTTTTCACCCTTTGCCAGAAGAAAGGCATGTTGTATTGAGTTTTCCAGCTCCTTGACATTGCCCGGCCAGGTATAGTCCATTAATATCTGCATTGTATCGGATGTAACACCTCTGACATTTTTCCCTATTTCTACATTAAGTGTTTCTAAAAAGCATTCTGTTAAAAGAGGGATATCATCTTTCCTCTGCCTTAAAGAAGGTAGATGTATATTAATTACATTCAGCATATAAGAAAATTCTTCATTAAAAGTTCCTATTTCTACCTCTTTGCCAAGATCAGTATTAACAGCGGCTATAATCCTTACGTCTGTTTTAATGCTTTTTTTTCCTCCAAGCCTTTTTATAGCCCCGTCCTGTAAAAAATTCTGAAGTTTGATCTGTGTCAACGGAGACATTTTATCAATCTCGCTCAAAAACACTGTCCCGCCATTATTCTGCTCCAGACATCCTTTTTTTTGAGATACAGCTCCTTCAAAGGCGCCTGTTTCATGACCAAAAATCCCGCTTTCTACTATAAATCTCGGATAAGCTGAACAATTATACACATCAAAAGGTTTATCTTTTCTTGAGCTGTTCAAATGGATACATCTTGCCACCAATGCTTTCTCCGTCCCCTCTTCACCCTGAATCACAACCGAGGTATCAGTAGGCGCCAGATTCAATATCATATTGTAGATCTGCTGCATCCTGGCAGACTGCTTATTGATCTCCTGTATCTTCAAGCTCTCTTCCCTTGAATATTCTTTTCTTTTGAATGAAGTCCACCGGTTACTATGTCTAAAAAGATCGAAATCATCGCAGCCATAACAGTCATCCCGACACCGACCTCAACACCCAGAATACCTAGCGATCTTGCCTGCGCAATCCCCACATGCAAAATCTGATCAAGCTCTGCATAGTCTAAAAAATTACCACCAAGTATTAAACACAATACCCCTATTCCTGCATATATAATGGCTCCTGTGCTACACATAATGATATGCATTTTCTCGCTCATCTTCCTTAAAGCATTGTCCAATCCATAGGTGATGACCAATAAAATAATGCTTGCCCCAAGAATCACTCCACCCTGAAATCCTCCTCCAGGGCTGTAATGTCCATGAGCTATAACATACAGAGCATAAATCTGCATAAAGGGTATCAGCAATCTGGAAACTGTCTTTACAATAACGTCATCCGATTGTTTAGTCATCATATCGTTTACCCCGCTCATCAGTCATGGCTATTTATCCTTCAATCCCTAAATCTTTTTATTTTACTTACTTGCCCATTACTTTAGCTCTACAAAAACAGGAGCTATATCAAGAGTATCCTGTACATATACATGATCGGCTTCCATAAATATATGCGCAATCCTGTCCTCCATCTCTCCGGTCAAAAGGTCTTCAGCGGTCTTTTTACTCACAGCATGCACATAAAATACCCCATCTCTGATATCCAGGGTAATGGTTCCGGGTGTAAGAGTAATCGAATTGGCAAGTGTGACAAAAGAAATGTCGCTTTCCAGTTTTGTCTTAAATTCTATTATCTTTGGATCTATCAGATTTTTTGGCCCCAGAGCCAATCGAACAACATGCATATTGGACAAAACGATCTGATAGAAAAGCCATGGAATATAAGTAATAAATCTTTTTACTATTACTCGCATATCACCTGCTCTTGGATTGGCAAAAAGAAGATCATGCGTTGCATGCGAAACCAGACCGCAACAAAGAACTCCGATGCTGATATGAAATAAATCATAGTGCCCTGACAAGAGCAGCCAGAAACCAAACAAAATAATGAATGTTGCTGTAAATCTGGTAATTTCTGTCTTTGTTTGCCTGGCGCCTTTAAATATTGCCTCTACTCTTTTTCGATGTACGGCCTGGCTTTCAGATGTGAGCCTGGCAGCAGTATCCAATACCTGCCTGCTCCTCTCTCTTGCTTTCTCTAATATCTCAAAGGACCTGTCCGTGGCCTGAACCAATATAGTTACTTCCATTACATCCCTCTTCTTTACTAAATTTGGGCTTACCTTACTGCGTACATACAAAAAATACGTTTTCCGAATTCAAGAGTATAGACTTTTGAAAAACGCTTTATCTAAAAAGGAACTAACAGTGCAGGAACAGGGCTTCTCTCTACTACGTTGCAAGAATGTTTCCCTTTAAAAATATCTTTAAGGCTTTGCTCCGACGTTGTCCCCATAACTATTGATGTAGAATTATAATCATGCGCTGCAAGGATAATTTCATCAGCAGTTTTGCCCGCATATACATGATATTCTGCGTCAATTCCCTGTTTTAAGCATTTATTGCGCGTTTCTCTTAATTTTTCCATAAGCTGTCTCAGATCACGCACGGTCAATTTCTTGTGTATTACATTTACAATATCAAGCTCTTTGATTAATTGTTTAAAACCAAGTATAATCTGTAATGCCTTTTCAGATGCCTGAGACCAATCGGTCGCAAATAAAATACGTTCAAATGCCCCTTTTGAAGTAAGCTTCAATCCTGTTTCATCATTGTCAACTATCATAACAGGCACGCTTGCATCCTTAACAAGTTTTTTAACAATGGGATCGCCAAACAAAATTCTTCTTTTCTTTTTATCAAAATGAACCACGGCAAATGATATCTGATTTTCATGGATTGTGTTCAAAACACAACCGGACAAATCTCCGGAGTCAATTTTTATTGTAGCTTCCAGGCCATAGCTGTTTAATTGTTTTTTCCACTGCTCAAACACCTCAGGAGTTATATCCTCTGGCCTATCCTTTATTACACAAAGAAAAATTATTTCCTTAAAGCCAATATCTCTAAAACCTGACAATCCTTCCAGCATCCTGGAACTTGGACGTCTAAGATCTGTAGCATATAATATTTTTCCGCCCATTATCTCCCCTTATTAATAGAGATCAATCTAACTAACTAAAACTTGTAAACTTGAACCGTAGATTTATTGAATTTTATTTTATTTATTATTTAAGCCTAAAGCAACATTCGTGCCTTTATGATCAAAATGCATGCCTGACCCTGTTTTTCAGGTGTTGCCAAAATTTGAAGCTGCAGGCATAAATAATATTACCAACACAAAGTGACCGGTTTTGGGGCACATAATAGTAATTTTTCATAAACATATTTATATCTTTAAATAATATTATGTATAATTTTTGTACACATTTTGACTAAAGGCTGTACAATAATATTCTCCCATCTCTTTGAGGATTAATACACTTGTAAAAAAGTCCTTTTTTACAAGTGGTTCAAGTGGTTGTGGATTTAGGAATTACAAATTATTAACAACTTGATAAAATTAGAAAAACCACTATCTTTTATACTTTTTTACGAGATCATCAGCTTTAAAAAAGTTTAGGCCTGGACGCCTTCTTAAGGCTTCTTAATTGCGCTTAATAAATACTTGACAATTTAACTGCTATCTGCTTAATATTAAAAAAATTTGCTTGTTAAATTTATAAACAACATTTGTTGTGCTTAGTTGACCAAAAAATTGTGGTTAAGGAGGATATTCTATGAATCTTAAAAAGATGCTGTTTGTGACCAACTTTGATAAATTGTGGCTTGACGCTCTGGAATCACTGATGGATCTCAGAAAGTCAGGCCTTAATCATGTAGTTTTTCTCCATGTAATAGAAAAAGATAAAATAGCAATGCATCGTGGAAAAGGCTACCTCAAAGAGGAAGAAGTCGGTCTCAAACAAAAGGCGGATGTGCGTTTTATAGATTGGGCGGAAAATATATTTGAAAAAGGAATGGAATGCGGTGCCTATGTTGTAGTTGGTAATTATATTCCCAAGATTCTCTCAACTGTTGAAGCGGAAAAAGCGGATCTCATAGTGGTAGAAGCCCATGAGAGGACAAAAGTAGAAAAACTGTACGTGGATTCAGCGGTACTGGAACTCCTCCGACGAACCAAGACTCCTGTTTTAGTTCATAAATATATGCTGCCATCAGGAAAAACAAACGAAAAGCCTTTTGAGGTACCTCTCTTTGCAACAGACTGGTCTTCTCCATGTGAAAGAGCTTTGGAACAGATTATCGACATTAAAAACAGTGTTAAAAAAGTAGTGGTAGTTCATGTTGTCAGTGAAGAGACTATGAAGGGAAAATCTAAAGATAACCTTCAAGCTCTTCAAAAAGAGAATAAGAAAAGGCTGGAAGATGTCCGTATTACTTTTGAAGACGAAGGTATAGAAACTGAGACTCATCTGGGTATGGGAGAAGTCGTTCCGCAAATTGAAAGCGCCGCGCGTGAACATGGCGCCACAATGGTTATTACAGGCTCAACAGGGAAAGGAGCATGGCGAGAGCGATGGCTGGGAAGTATTTCTCAGCAATTGGCAGAATTATCGGAACTTCCCACGTTGTTAATACCTTAAAACCAGGTCAAGTTATTAACTAGTTCGGTTGCTTAATTAAAAAAGGCGGATAAACAAAATTATCCGCCTTTTTCATTTCTCTAACCGTGAACCCTGGAACTGTGAACCTGAGTAGTTAAGACAAAAATTTCTTTATCATTGCCCCCAATTCTTCGGGCTCAACCGGTTTTTCAAGATAGGCTTCCGGTTCCGGCACAGGTTGATCTCCAAACTCGTCAAGGGCCTTCTGAGAGCGGAGAAAGGTTCTTTGAGCTATTCCGGAATGCATAATTACCGGAATATCACTAAATTGAGAATCTGTTTTTACTGCACGATACATCTTGATCCCGCTTTCCTTAGGCATCAATACATCCAAGATAATTAAAGCCGGTTTTTCCTTTTTGACCCTGCCGATACCCTCTTCGCCGTCTTTTGCAAGCTCCGGCATATAGCCAATATCTTCTACAACGCTTGAAACAAATGTTCTCACATCAACATCATCATCAACAATCAGCACTTTTTTCGCCATAATCTATTCCTCCTTTAGTATAATTCTACACAAATCATTTTTACCTTAGGGTTCGCTCAAACCTTCTTTCCCGGAAGCCGGAGGGTAAACACTGTCCCCTTGCCGGGTTGAGATGCAACATACATGGTTCCTCCGTGCTCATTTACAATCTTTTGTGTAACCAGCAACCCGAGGCCGGTACCTCGTCCTCCTTTTGTACTGAAAAATTCGGCAAAAATCTTGCTTTGAGTTTCCTCATCCATACCACAACCATTGTCAATAACCTCGAATGTCGCGCCGCTCTCCTCCTCACGTCGCGTCCTTACTTTTACATGCCAATGCTTTTGCGTATCAGAATCAAAAACACAGGCATCTATTGCATTTGAAACCAGATTAAGAACACAACTGTGAATTCCTTTTGGGTCAAAATATATCTCACCCATCTCCCTGTCAATGTCCCTGATCAGATTGACATCATATTCCTTTGCCTTTGATTCCATAAGATCACAAACTTCATCTGCTATAATATTCGGATTATATTTTTCATATTCAGGTTCTCGTTCTTTAGAATAACTGAGAAGATCCATAACAAAATCGGAAACTTTATGTATATTTCTTTCCACCATATCCCAGCCAGTTTTCAATTTTTTTTGCTGGCGTTCCCTTTCAGCGTTTATATCCGCAATTTGCTTCAGAGATCGTGCTTGAAGAGGCAAAGCAGACATATTGTTATAGTCTATTTTATTTTCTGCCGACCAGTCAGCCGCTCCCTTTTTAAGAGCGGTATTTACTATGTAAACACCGCCTTTCAGTCCATTTAAGATATTTTTGATGCCATGGGCAAGACCGGCTATAGTCTGCCCTATAGCTGCCAGTCTTTCAGATTGAATCAGTTCTTTTTCCAGGCGTTTAATTTCTCTAAGATCCTGAAAAAAACCAACACTTCCTATTGGCTTGCCACCTTCATACAGCATTGCGCACGAAAATCTTACCGGCACTGATTCGCCGCTCTTTGCTATAACAGATGCTTCATCTCCAACAAAAATATCGCTTGCTTTCCGATCTTTACCTGCAAAAATATCAGAGATTTTTTGAGTTATCCCTTCAGGGTAAAGATCGCCGGCTTTCATGGCGCTTTTGACTTCATCAACAGTATATCCAAACATCTCTTCCGCAGCAGGATTAAATATTATTATATTCTCTTCTTTATCCGTGGCAACAATCCCATCAATCGAACGCTGTACAAGCTTATCCTCAAACTCATACCTTCTCTTGATCTCTGCGGTTTTTTCCCTTACAATATTCCAAAGATCATTGGCATACTTATTCAATGTCTTTTTTGTTTTCAGCCGTTCCTCAGCCCTTTTTAAAGCAATTGTAAGGAGTTGATCGCTCACCGGCTTGGTTAAAAAATCAGATGCTCCAAAATGAAGCGATTGTATAGCAGATGCCATATCGCCATGTCCGGTAATAACAATTACCTCTACCTCAGGGTTAATCTCCTTGAGTCTTCTCAAGACTTCTAATCCATCCATCCCGGGCATCTGTATATCGGTAAGCACTATTGGAAAGAATTCTTTTTGAAACAAGTCAATTCCCTGCTGCCCGCTCGCTGCAGTTGCCACATCATATCCATCACTTTTAAGAGATATGCTGAAGACTTTTCTAATGCCCTCTTCGTCATCAATCAGCAAAAGTTTTGACATATTATTACGTTACCTCTCACAGTTAGCTGTTAGCTGTTAGCAGTTTCTCAAAACATAAAACCGTAAACTGTAAACAGATACTAACATACTTTAGGTATGTTAAACACTTTTTCCTGAAATAGCGGGAAATATCACTTTAAAAGAAGTCCCCACATCTTCTTTACTTTCAACAGTGATTTCTCCCCCATAGTCTTTAACAATATCATAACTTATAGATAACCCAAGTCCTGTTCCAGCGCCAATTTCTTTGGTTGTAAGAAATGGTTCAAAGATCTTGTCAATAATATCAGCCGGTATTCCTTTGCCGTTATCTGAAACTATTGCTACAACATGTTTGTCTTCCGCAAAGGTACTGACCTTTAGAATTTTTTTCCAGGTTTTTCCTCTTGCTTCCAAAGCATCGCGCGCATTAATAATCAGATTAATAAACACCTGTTCCAGTCTGTTATGATCCGCCAGTATGGGAGGAAGATTCTCGGCAAAATCCAACTCTATATGTATCTGATGAAGAGTTAATTGCTGGTTCAGCACCTGAAAAACATCCGCAATCGGTTTATTGATATTAATCTCGGCCCCTTTGACGTCAGATACTCTTGCGAAGTCTCTCATATGATTGATTATTGCGGATGCACGGTCAACGTAGCTGCTCATCTCTTCTGCCATGGTACGAAATGACTCTTTATCTATACTTTCACCTCTGTTTATCATCTTTATAAAAAAATCACTCCCCACCTTAATGACATTGAGAGGCTGATTCAACTCATGGGCGATGCCGGAAGCCATAGTGCCAAGCGCCGACATCTTGCTGGCCTGAATTAACTGGGCTTCTTTTTCAACGCTTTCCGTAACATCTGACGTCGTTATAATCAGCGCATTTTGCTTCATATATTCTGCAAGACGCACATAAATGTTGACATAAAAAAATCCATTGTCTTTCCTGAAATGTTGCCTTTTGAAATAAAGGAGAGTCTTGCCTTTTTTAATTGAAGCAAAATCATCAATCATATCTTCGCATGCTCTGTTTGAAAGATCAAAAAAGGACTTTTGCAAAAATTCTTCTCGCGAATACCCATAAAAACTTTGAGCTGTTTCGTTTACATCCAGGATGGCAAATGTCCTGCAGTCGACAATAAAAATCGGATTTGGATCAGTATTGAACAGATCCCGATATTTTCTTTCAGAAATTATCAGTTCCATTTCAAATTGATTGCGACTGTGAAGCATATGTTTAAATGAATCGGCCAGCCGCATTATTTCATCTCCGGAGTATTTTCTGTAAATTTCGCAATTAATACATCCCTCAACCTTTTCCGAAAACTTTCCCGAAGGCTCTGACCAGCGAAGAGTGTTCTGCACAAACCAGCACGGTATGTCTGTCACGCCATATGCAGGACACTCTGTTTTGTTACAATCCGATTCTTCCCAACATTTAATAGTTTTGCCGAATTGAATTGTGGATTTTCCGTGACTGGCCAGGTCTGCCATAGAGGTAAGCCTGGAAATAGGACGTGTAATATAATGCGAAAACCACAGGGCCAAAAAAAACCCCACAGCTCCCATAAGAATCAGGGTGCCAGCAATTTCACGGTTTCTAAGCGCTATAATTCTTTTTTCTGTTGGTGACCAGCTAATCCCCACAGACAATACACCCAGCATATTTCTTTCTGTTCCGTGACATTTATTGCAAGCTTTTTCATTTCTGATGGGCATAGCATAGCTGATAACTTTTTCTTTCCCATAGTATTCAAAGCCATTAACCAGGCTTTTGCTTCGCAAACTCCTTTTAGTAATTTCAGAATTAACTGGACTGCCGATAAGTCCGGCATTACCGGCATACTTTATAATTCCGTCCCAATCACAAAGAATGATTCTATATAACTCTTCAGCTTCATTCAAGTCTTCTAATATCTTCTGAACATATTCCATCTCACCATCAAGCATCGGATATTCGATGCTCCGCATAACAATCTTGCTGACCTTAAGCGCCCTGCCCTCTTGCTCCGCAGTATAAAACTTTATCTGCCTGATTGTCTGGTAATAAGTAAAAAGACCCATTACACCGCACAAAATCAGCGAGATCCCCAATATTATCTTATTTCTCAGGTTATTGCGAACAAGATTTGATATAGTGGCTATTTTAAATGGCATTGTTAAATAGTGTTTCAGTAGGGGCGATCCTTGTGATCGCCATGATTAGGGCGGATACAAGATTCGCCCCTACTATTTAGTGCCTAAACGAAAACTGCTAATTCTCCCAATTTCTGCGTCAGGCTTAAATTTTACTCCTCAAAATACTCAATGTATTCCTGCGGTTAAAATTTTCGCCTTCCTTGAACTTGAAAAAATTTTCTAGTTTTCGTTCGGGCACTATTTACTCGAATGAATATTATACTTTTTTAGCTTTGCATAAAGTGTGCTGCGGCTGATGTTCAGTTTTTTTGCAACCTGCAATTTATTCCATCTATACTCCTCCAGCACTCTGGCAAGAAACTTTCGTTCGTTCTCTTGAAATGAGCTTATGTTTTGCTCCTTATTTACAACAGAGTATATATCAAGCGGAAGGCTTTGTCCGCCAATAAATTTATCTTTGGTAAGAATAAATGCATGTTCAATAATATTTTCCAATTCCCTTACATTCCCGGGCCAACTGTAACGCATCAATATATCCATAGCTTCCGAAGAAATTCCTTTTACTTTTTTATTCCCTCGCAAGTTCAGTCTTTTTAAAAAATGTTCAACTATAAGCGAGATATCATTTCGTCTCACCCTAAGGGGAGGAATATTTATTGGAATAACATTCAGACGGTAATATAGGTCCTCCCGGAAGTTCCCATTTTCCACCTCTTTTTTTAAATCCTTATTGGTAGCCGCTATTACTCTGATATCCACCTCAATAGTTTCCATACCCCCAGATCTTTCAAACGTTTGAAATTGAAGAAATCTAAGAAGTTTAACCTGCGACATAAGTGGAATTTCTCCGATTTCATCCAAAAAAAGAGTTCCCTTGTCAGCTAATTCAAATCGTCCTGGCTTCCGATGTATTGCGCCGGTAAATGCTCCTTTCTCATGGCCGAACAGCTCGCTTTCAAGTAGTGTCTGTGGATAGGCAGAACAATTAACAACAATAAAAGGGTTGTCTTTTCGATAACTATGCAAATGAACGGCTCTTGCTACAAGCTCTTTCCCTGAACCACTCTCTCCCTGAATCAGCACAGTTGCATCGGTAGGAGCTATATCCAAAATCAACTTATAGAGCTGCTGCATTGTATGATCTTTCCCGATAATACCTCCATAGCCTGAAAACATTTTGACCTTATTCTCCAGCTCTTTCATTTTTTCGTTGTTCAGGGCAATTCTTCTTATAATGCCTGCAACCTGTGAAAGCATAAGATAGAAAAAACGTAAATCTTTCTCGGAAAAAACAATATGGACAGAGGCAATCAAAATCACCACCCCAATAACGTCATCTTCCTTAATTATCGGAACAAGGGAGAGCGATTCATAGCCGTCAAAGCTTTTCAACCAGGGATATCCAGCAGCTCTAAGTTCATCAATATTCATGGGATGACGCATCAATCCAATAGCCGAGACAAGGCCTTCCCTGTCTTCAATATTCAGCTCTCTGTATCCATTAACCTTAACAAATCCTTTTTTCTCTTTATTAAGAATAAATGGGGCTATCTCTTCAAAAAAGAGTATATTTTTGGTTTGGTCGATTATAAAATCAAACGCCTCTCCAAGGGATTTTTTCTCACTGATTTTGCGGGTTATATCGCAAAGAGATTCCATTTCCTTGTACGATTTTTCAAGTTCTCCGGTCTTTTCTTTTACTGCTTTTTCAAGATGGTAGGTATAATTCTTGAGTCTTTTTTTGATTTTCAATTTCTCTTCAGCGCGTTTTAATGCTACTAAAATGGCTTCTTCATTAATAGGTTTTGTGATAAAATCAGATGCATCAAGCTGTAATGCTTTCACAGCAAGCTTCATATCTCCATCGCCTGTTATCACAATAACCTCTGTTTCCGGGTTGATCTCCTTGATCCTTTTTAAAACACCTATACCATCTATTCCCGGCATTTTTATATCCGTCAAAACAATAGAAGGAGCTTCTTGTTCACAAAGCTCAATTCCACTCTTTCCGTTTTTCGCTGTTATAACATCATAACCTTCACTTCTAAGTGATATGCTCAGTAGTTTTCTGATGCCCGCGTCATCATCTATTAACAAGATTTTTAACATTACAATTCTTCATATTTTGAGACCGTTGAAAAATATTTAACATAGGTATAAAAAACAATCAAAAATCATAAATATAAGTCAAAATAATAGGACAATATTTAGTGCATTGTCAATAAAATAAGTATTTAAGTGTTTAAGTGAGCACTGATTTTTGCCTCCTGTTTTGTTTACAAAAAACGGTTATCATGATATAAATATCATTTATATGATTTGTGAATCAATTCATAACTATCTACAACCTAAGGTATAAATGTAAATAATTCAGACCAAAAAAACGTTTTCTCTGACATATAATATAAAGGGTGGAAAAAATGAACACTGAACGCGAAAAAATCGAATTTGACGTGTTGTTTGTTGGAGGCGGCCCTGCAAGCCTTGCAGGCGCAATAAAATTGATGCAGATTGCAAGAAAAAAAGATATAAATATTGAGACGGCTCTCATTGAAAAAGGATCAAATATAGGATCGAACGCTTTGAGCGGAGCTGTTTTAAATCCCATTGCATTAAAAGAGCTTGTACCTGATTTTCTGCAAAGAGGCTGTCCAATTGAAAAAACGGTAAGGGGTGACGAATTTTACTTCCTGACAAAAAATAAATATTATCATCTGCCTGTTATACCAAGACATATGCATAACAAAAATTTCTTTATTATCAGTTTGTCTAAATTTACAAAGTGGCTTGCGAGCATAGCAGAAGAACTAGGGGTAAACATATTTCCCGGTTTTGCCGGGAAAGAGATTCTTTATGCTTTAGATCAAAAAACAATAACCGGAGTCCGCACAGGTGATAAAGGCATTGGAAAGGACGGAAGTCCAAAGGGCAATTTTGAACCAGGAATAGATTTACTGGCTAAAGTTACTGTTTTGGGAGAAGGTTCAAAAGGAAGCCTTATCAGAGATATTGCGGAAAAACTTGATATTTTTTCCGGGAAAATGCCGCAGGTTTTTGAAACTGGAATCAAAGAAGTTATACAGCTTCCTGAAAAAAACTATTTTACAACCAGCAAAGGCAACGATATTCATACTTTTGGTTATCCATTGGGAATTAATACACCTGGCGGCGGATTTATTTATGAAATGAAAGACAACAAAATTTCTTTAGGTTATCTTACTGCTCTATCATATAGCAATCCAATGCTTGATCCTTACGAAGAATTCATAAAATTCAAGCAGCACCCTTTTATAGCAAACATTATTAAGAACGGTAAAGTGACAGAACAAGGCGCAAGGACTGTTCCTGCTGGAGGATATTTTACAATGCCGGTGCTTTCTGTCGATGGTGGAGTGTTTGTCGGGGGCTGTGCTTCAATACATAATACTCCGGGACTTAAAGGCATCCATGTATCCATGAAGTCCGGTATGCTGGCAGCAGAAGCAATCATGAAATCCATTGAAAAAAACAGCTTTGCTCAGAAAACTCTCGGTCATTATCATGAATTATTTGAAAAAAGCTGGGTAAAGGAAGAAATTTTTGAAGGAAGAAATTTTTCACAGGCTCTTTCTAAAAATGGATTGCTTAAATTTATACTTCTTGGATCCCAGTATTTCACAAAAGGACGAGGTATATATGATAAGATGCCTATTGAAAAAGATTACAAGAAATTAAGGATCGCAAAAAATGGTGGGCATGCCGGAAAAAATTTGGACAAAAAGGTCTTTGATGGTGTTTTGTATGTAGATAAACTTACAGGTGTTTATCTTTCAAAAACAATGCACAGAGAAGATCAGCCGTGCCATATTATAGTTCATGACAAGAATCTTTGTGTTAATCAATGTTTCACAGACTATCAATGCCCCTGTACTAAATTTTGTCCAGGTAATGTTTACGAAATTGAAATAGACGAAAAAACTTCTCAAAGACGACTTAAACTTAACCCGGCCAACTGCCTTCACTGCAAAACCTGCGAGATCAAAGATCCGTTCAGGAATATTACCTGGATATGCCCGGAAGGTGGCGATGGCCCAGGTTATACTATACTTTAGAGTTTGCAGGAATTGGGAATCGGGGCTAATAATGTTGCCTAAAATACTGCTGATAACAAATACTTGACTGTTTTGTTAAACTGGCATAATTATTTAAAAATTATATTACGCACCAATATTTTTGGAGAGATAGATATTATATGCCTTTTTCAATTGCCCTGGCCGGAAAAGGAGGTACAGGCAAAACTACAATAGCAGGAATGCTGATTAAATATTTAGTGCTCAAGGGAAAAAGCCCCGTACTTGCAGTAGATGCGGATTCAAATGCAAATTTAAACGAAGTACTTGGCCTTGAGATCAAAGATACACTTGGGAATGCCCGTGAAGAAATGAAAAAAGGAAAAGTCCCCAGCGGCATGACCAAAGATGTCTTTATGTCAATGAAACTGGAACAGGCTATTGTTGAAACCAAAGGATATGATCTAATTGTTATGGGACAACCTGAAGGAGCGGGTTGTTACTGTGCTGCAAATAATCTTCTAACAGGATTTCTTGAACGGCTTACAGGCAACTATCCTTATATAGTAACGGATAATGAGGCCGGCATGGAGCATATCAGTCGTTTAACAACAAGAAACGTTGATATTCTGCTTATTGTTTCCGACACATCAAGGCGAGGACTGCAAACAGCTATTAGAATTAACCGACTTGCAGATAACTTAAATATAGGGGTTTCAAAAAGCTATCTGATTATTAATAAGGTAAAGGAGAAACCATCTGAAGTTGTATTTGATATGATTCAAAATAATGGCATTGAAATCGCTGGAACAATACCTGATGATAGCACTCTTTACGAATATGACTTAAATGGAATCCCTACTATTCAAATGCCTAATGACAATAAGGCTGTTAAAGCGGCATTTGAATTATTTAATAATATTATTAAATAATTCAAGTCTCGCTCCCAACTTTATTTATCAAAGACTTTAAAGGACTGAATAACTAATTTAATTAAGAGGCAGTTATGAATAAAACTGGGTTTCTATATGATGAAAGATATTTACTTCACAATACCGGCCCATACCATCCTGAGGTTCCTGCAAGGCTGGAAGCTATTTATAGCGGAATAAAAGACACAAATCTTCTTTCCATGCTAACCTTGATCAAGGCAAGCAGCGCGGATCTTAAGTGGATAGAAACTGTGCATGAAAAAAACTATATTAATCGCTTTAAAGATGCTTGTCTCGCGGGAAAAAAGATATTCGACAGTCCGGATAATCAGATGTGTCCTGAAACTTATGATACAGCCCTGCTAGCAGTAGGGGGCATTCTTGATACAATAGATCTGGTCATGAAAAACAAAATTGATAACGCCTTCTGTGCTGTGAGGCCTCCAGGGCATCATGCTGAAATTAGCAAAGCTATGGGGTTCTGCTATTTCAACAATGTTGCAATTGCTGCAAGGTATCTTCAAAAAGAATGGAATATAAAAAAGGTCGGTATCGTTGATTTTGATGTTCATCATGGTAATGGGACTCAACATATTTTTGAACAAGATCCATCTGTATTTTATTATTCAATTCATCAACATCCCTCGTTTGGATACCCGGGTACCGGTCAAGAATTCGAAAAGGGATCAGGGCCCGGCTATGGATTTACATTGAACTCTCCTGTCTTGCCGGACCAGGGAGACAGTGAATATAAAAAATTTTTTGAAAATGATCTTTTAGCTGCCTTCGAAACATTCAAGCCTGAAGTTATTATTGTATCTACAGGTTTTGATGCTCATGTTGATGATGATATGTCAGATATCAGGTTGTCAACAGAAGGTTTTTCCTGGATAATGGGAAAAATAGTCAAAATGGCAAGCATTTATTCTAACGGCAGATTAATTTCTGTGCTGGAAGGAGGATATTCCCTTAAACGCCTTCCGGAACTGGCGAAAAATCATGTTGAAATTCTATTAAACAGTTAGGTTATTGGAAGTCAAAATGTCTGGAGGATAAAATGTTTGTCAGCCAATCAATGACCAGAGAGGTCATAACAATTAACAAAGATGCTGATATTTTTGAAGCAAAAGACAAAATGACCAAACACCGTATACGCCATCTTCCGGTAGTAGCTAAGGATAATCGTATTATAGGTATTGTTTCGGATCGTGATATACGAAGCGCTCTTCCCTGCAGCCTGTTAAAAGATTACGATACAGGAAAAGTAAGGGAAAAACTTTTAGCGTTTAAGATTAAAGATATAATGATAATTGATCCCTTTACTGTTTCTTTGTCATATACCATTCAAGATGCCATTATGCTTATGCAGAAAACACGCGTTGGAGCATTCCCTGTTGTAGATAAACAAGGCAGAATTAAAGGCATCATCTCTACTCGTGACCTTTTGCACGCATTTATCAATGTTCTGGGTATAGAAGAATCCGGAACTCTATTATGTATTATTGCAGAAGAAAAAATCGGCCAGTTAAAAAAAATTGTTGATGCCATAACCGAGGAAAATATTTCTTTTGGCAGTGTTCTTGTAGCCAGATACTGGGATGAAGGCAAAAAAGCCGTCTTCCCATACCTTTTAACAAAAAAGGTAAGTCACGTAAAAAGAAAACTTAAGAAAATGGGCTACACTCTTCTTGACCCGACAGAATGGTATATTAATCAGATAGCTCAAGACAACTGATTTAATAAACGCAAATTTCACACCCTTAATTTCTATCGGTGTTAAAATGTATATTAAATGCTGGGGATCAAGAGGTTCTATCCCTGTGTCAGGAAAAGATTATATTAAATACGGCGGCGATACAACCTGCCTGGAAATAAGAAGCAATAACAACGATATAATTATCGTTGATACCGGCACTGGAATTCGAAGGCTTGGGAACCAGTTAATAGAAGAAAGTCTATATAAATATAATATTATCTTCACGCATGCCCACTGGGATCATATAATGGGTTCCCCTTTTTTTAAACCGCTTTATTCCAAACATGCCGAATTCCGAATGCATGAATGCCCGTTTCACAATAAATTTGTGGAAATCATGCTTTCAAAAATTATGGCCCCGCCTTATTTTCCTGTAGGGAATTCTGATTTAAGGGCAAAAATATCCTATGAAAAAGCATGTCAAACAAAATTCGAAATAGGATCTGTCACAATAATACCCATCCCTATCAGCCATCCTAACCGTGGCAGTGGATATAAATTTATTGAAGACGGTAAATCTTTTGTTTTTCTTACAGATAATGAACTGGGGTTTACACATCCTGGAGGTCTGGACTATAAAGACTATCTTGAATTCTCTTATGAAGCGGATCTGCTTATTCACGATGCAGAATATACACCTGATGAATATAAAGGGACTATTGAATGGGGCCACTCGGTATATACCGATGCGCTTGATCTTGCTTCTGAAGCCGGGGTAAAAAAGTTGGGACTTTTTCACATTAACCAGGAAAGAATTGATAGTGAAATGGATAAAATTGTTGAAGATTGCATGAAAAGTATAGCTAAAAAAGACCATAAATTTGAATGTTTCGCAGTAACTAGCGACATGAGTTTCGTTTTATAAATTAATGACAAAAAAAAATAATAACAAAACCCTGATAAAAACCGTTTCATTAACCCCGCCCTCTTTACAAGATAATACCGCGGATGCTGAACGGCTGATCATGGCCATAAAGTCTCATCTTAGAACAAATACTGTTGATATTGATCTTTATTTATTAAGGCAGCTTCCCGGTCTTCTCAGGAAGTGGAACTATAATGTCCGCTGTATCTTTTTAAAAGACCGAGCAAGATGGATTCTTACAGGTATTACCGATTCAACAGATACAGTTCCCATTGCAGGACTGGCTGTTGATTTAGGCACCACAACAGTGGTCCTGCGTATCATAGACCTTTCAACAGATCAAATTCTTGCTGAACATACCTTTGACAACCCCCAGATAGCTGTCGGGCCTGATATATTGACCAGAATACATTACTCTGATCAGGATGAGGGGCTGAAAAAAATAAACAGACTGATTATAGACGGCCTCAATCAAATGATTGAAAAATCGTGCGACTCATGCAACATCAAACCTGATAATATATATGCTGTTTCTGTAGCAGGTAATACTGCTATGACTCATTTTTTCATGGGGCTCAATCCCTATTGGATAATACGAGAACCGTATATTCCTGTAGTAAACAAACCCGGCCTTATTAAAGCAAAAGCATTGGGCATTAATGTTAACCCTCTTGCGAGAGTTATTATATTCCCAAATGTAGGCAGCTACTTTGGAGGGGACCTGATAGCAGGTATTCTTTTCTCGGGTATTGATAAAAAAGAAGACGTATCCATTTTAGTGGACGTTGGGACAAATGCAGAGGTCTTGCTCGGCAATAAACATTGGCTTGTAGCATGCGCGGGCGCGGCAGGTCCTGCCCTCGAAGGAGGTGTGACCAAGATGGGAATGCTGGCCGGTCCCGGAGTTATTGATCGGATTACAATTGATCCGGTCACTTTTAACATTAAAGCTCATACAATAGGAGATGAGCCACCTAAAGGAATATGCGGGTCGGGACTTATAGACCTTGCAGCCTGTCTCTTTCTTTATGGCATTATCGACATCGGCGGCAAGTTTGTGCCATTGATGTGCGGTAACAGGCTGAAAGATAAAGATGGCATGAAATATTATGTGGTAGTGCCTGCAAACGAATCAGGGACAGGATCTGACCTTATAATCAGCCAGGCTGATCTTGACAGCCTGATAAGATCTAAGGCAGCAATGTATACAATACTTGAAACAATTACTTCTTCGGTAGGAATGTCGCTTAAGGATCTTTCTACATTTTATGTGGCAGGCACCTTTGGTTCTTATATCAATCCCAACTCGGCCATTTCTATCGGAATGCTTCCCGACCTGCCGATTGACAGCTACAAAACCTTAGGCAACAGTTCATTAGGTGGAGCAACAATGGCAATTATATCAAATGATTGTCTAAATAAAATTGATAATATCAGAGACAGAATAACCTATCTTGAGTTAAACGTAAATCAGGAATTTATGAACAGATTCAGCGCCGCCAAGTTTCTACCTCATACGGATAACTCTCTTTTTCCTTCAGTTAAACCCAGAATAAGTGCCTGAGAGGAAGGCGTATTAGTTATACGTTGACGACTGATAACGCATTGAAATTATTTATCTGAAAGTCTATATCTCACTTTATTTTTTTATTAAGATAACTTTGTTTCACACCTATTGCTTCTGCTGTTTTAGAAATATTATTATTATTCTGTAAAAGTTTTCTTTGAATAAATGCCTTTTCAAAAGCTCTTTTAGCATCCTCTAAGTAATCTATCAGAAAAAACTCTTCTTCTAAAAATCTTGTCTTTTCCATAGTTACCGGCTTATAAGCGTTCGGAATATCAGACACCTCTATAATATCGCCTTCCACCATTATTGTCAGCCTTTCAATGAGATTTTTCAGCTCTCTGACATTCCCTGGCCATGAATAAGCACACAATAGCTCAATCGTTTCCTTTGTCATGGTTTTCTTTGTACTTCGATTCTGTTTAGCACATTCATCAAGAAATGTTTCAACGAGTAAAGGAATATCTTCAGAACGCTTCCTTAAGGGCGGCACTTCAACTGGTATGACATTCAGCCTGTAATAAAGATCTTCTCTAAAATTGCCCTTTTCAATCTCTTCCTCAAGATTCTTGTTGCTGGCAGCTATTACTCTTACATTCACGCTTAATATTCTGTCGCCTCCAACTCGCTGGAATTGCTGCTCCTGTAAAACACGAAGAATTTTAGCCTGAGTTTTCAAGCTCATATCACCTATCTCATCCAGAAATATAGTGCCGTTGTTAGCTAATTCGAATTTGCCTCTTTTCTTTGAACCTGCTCCTGAAAAAGCGTTTTTCTCATGGCCGAAAAGCTCACTCTCTATTAATTCCTCAGGAATTGCTGCACAATTTACAGTTATAAGAGGATAATCAACTCGGGAACTCAACTGATGTATGGTTCTAGCTACCAGTTCCTTTCCAGTACCATTCTCACCTGTTATCAGTATCCAGGTATCAGTGGGAGACAAAAGCGTTATCTGTTTTTTCAGTATCTCAGTTGGAGGACTATTGCCAGTTATTGAATGTTTTTCAATCGTCTTTTTGCGCAGATACCTGTTCTCTTCTTCAAGTCGTCTGAAATTAAGTGCATTGTTAATTGTAACAATAACCTTATCTATGGAAAGCGGCTTTTCTATCAAGTCGTATGCTCCAAGCTTTGTTGCTTTTACGGCTGTTTCTATTGTCCCGTGACCGGTTATAATTATAACCGGAATAGTTGGACAATTTCTCTTTATCTCTTTTAAGGTCTCAATACCATCAATGCCCGGCATCCATATATCAAGCAGAACAAGATCCGGAGATCCTTCTTCAACTATTTTTAATCCCTCATATCCATTTGAGGCCATTTTAATCTCAAATCCTTCATCAGCAAGCAGGCCGCTTAAAGATTGGAGTATATAAGGCTCGTCATCAACAATTAATATAGATGGAAACATTTGGCATAGCTCCTTAGGCTGGTAGTTCTATTACAATTTTAGCCCCCCTGGGCTGGTTATCTTGTATGCGTATCATGCCATTATGATCAGAAATTATCGTGCTGACAATTGTCAGGCCTAAACCCATTCCAGCTTTTTTTGTCGAAAAATAAGGCTCGAAAAGCCGTGTTTTATCTTCATTAGAAATACCTGCCCCATCATCAGCAACCTCTATTCTCACCAACTTTAATATAGGGTCATGAGTCAAAGTTATAAAGATATTGCCCTGTTTCTTAATTGAAACTATTGCATTGGCAACCAGATTAATCATAGCTTGCTTTATTTGCTGACGATCAAGATTAATGCGCGGGATCTTATCTGAAATTATAACTTTGAAATTAATATGTTGATGACCTTCTTTGTAAAGTGCTACGGTCTCTTCAATTATTGAAGGCAATTCACATGATTCAGGATTTGCCGTCGGGAATCTTGCAAAAGCAGCAAACTCATTCACCAGATTTCGAATCATATCAACATGGTCAATTATCATCTTAGTGCATTCCTCAAAAATCGGTTCATTTATCTTTTCTGAATATTTCCGTTTAAGTCTTTGAGCTGAAAGCGTTATCGGAGTTAAAGGATTTTTTACTTCATGGGCAATCCTGCGAGCAACTTCACGCCACGCTATCATTCGCTGCGCTTTCTCCAGGTCCGTCAAATCATCAAAAACCATAACTATACCCATATGGTTTTCAGAATCATCTTTGAGTTCATTAACATGCATCATAAAACTCCGTGGTCTTCCATCTATTGTAAGCCTTAAAGGAAGTTCAACATGGTCTTCCCGAGAAAGGCTAAGATTTTCCATTAGCTCCACTGCGAAGTTAACATACTGTTTCGTTAACAGCTTTTTATAGCTTTTGTTTAATATGTCCTCAGAGTTAAGATTCAGCATCTTTTCGGCCGACTTGTTAATTGTGGTAACAAATCCATTGGCTCCCAGAGTTATTACACCAGCAGAAACATTCTTTAAGACGATTTCCATATACTGCCGTCTTTCTTCGATCTCCATATTCTGCTCACTAAGCATGCGTGCGGAAAGTTCCAGTTGTTCCCTGCTAATCCTGAGATCCCTGGTCATTTTATTAAATGAATCAACCAGACTTCCAATTTCATCATCTGCCACAGCACCTATGCTTACCCTTAAATCCCCCTCCGCAACCCTTCGGGTACCTTCAGCAAGTTCCATAATTGGTATTGTAATTGTCTTCGCCAAATAAAAACCAAACCATACTGCACAAAAAACAACAAGCAACGCCACTATTGAAAGATTTATATAATAGGTAACCTGAATAGGTCCTTTTAATAATTTTATCTGCTGGTATTCCTCGAAACCTCTTGAAATAGAAGCCATATTTTCTGAAAGATCCGAAGGAATAAAAATATTCAATACAACAAATGCCTCAGCATCTTTATGTTTGACTCCAAAAGGAACAGTCCCGATAGTTCTTATTAACTCCCCCGTATTAATGTTTTCAAAAACTGATATTACTTTTTTTGACTCAAAGTCTTTCTGGAGGTTATCTGCTGAAACAAGACTAAGAGGTTCATCCTCTATTCGCTGAACTACGGCAAATGTAGTACGTTCTGCATTTATGTTATAAACTTCTACAGCATGAAAATTGAATGCCCGCTGGACTACCTGGATATAATGGGAAAGAGAAGTTCTGTTTTTAGGATCTAAAAATTGCTTAGCCTTAATCTGATATGATATTTTTTCCATGAAAAACTGATTATTTTCCTCTGCACGTTTATAAACACTTCTTCCAACAAGCAGTGAATTTTCAAGAGCCTGCTCGACAGGTACGTCAAACCAAAACTCAATGCTGGTTGTAATAAAATTGATCGAAAAGAAAAACAAAACAATGGTCGGCAGAAGTGTAAGGGCTATAAATGCAACAACAAGCCTCGTGCGAAGCTTTGCTCCCATGACTTTACGTTTTCTATCATAAAGAAGCTTTACCAGATTCCTGAATACAAGAAATATCAATAAGATAAGCAAAAGCAGATTAATATTGATCAGAATGAACATCAGGATCGTGTTGGAAATTGGGATATCAGCTCCAAAATGAACAATTCTGCTTTCAGCAAAAGTCAAAATTGCAACAATGGCAATTATGACAACAATCAAAAGGCCTTCTCTTTTACGCCTTTTTCGTTCATCTTCTGAAATAAAGGAGTTGGGCTTTTTAAATCTGTTCTTCCTCATAATAATTGTGGAAAAAATTGTGTTTATTCTAGTAGATAAAATCTGTTGTATGCCAATCGGTTTCAAAGTCCTTTAGTGAAACATAATGCGGATAAAAAGGAAGAGTAAGTTTGCCAAGTTCGGCTTTAGCTCTAATTTGATATTTCTCGCCTTTTTTCAGCCTGCCAAGCGAAACAATTTTTAAGCCATCAACTTGTGCCATAAATTTTTGGGCTTCTTCAAAAAAATTTGTTACAAAATGCGCTCCACTTCCTGATGAACGTGTTACAATAAATTCTTTTTTTAAATTATCATATTTAATTGTATGAGTTGTAGTTATTTCGACTATTTTATTATCAAACCAAAAAGTATTAACCTGGTAAAGAGTAGTAATAAATCTAAGAGTCATCGGTATTCCACTCAAGAGAGCCTTTTTTGTCTCCTTGCTGAAAGCCTCCTCAACATTTAGATAAAGAAGAAGATCGTCACGGGTATTTGTTACTGTCATATTGGCCAGCCTAGCATTCTGCTCCTTAGCAAAAACCAAATTTTGCAACATGAAAATTATAGCAATGAAAACAATCCAGACTTTGAGATTAATTAATGCAAGCATATATGTAACTACTCAGGTTTACGGTTGGTTGTATGGGACCGTGAAGCAATTAGTTACGATATAGGACACACAATTAAATGGCAAGTGATTTTGGTTGAAGTTAAAGTTGAGGCAATTCATTAATATCATGGATTATGCGTGTTACCCATGACTTCTTGTTTTCGAAGAATTTTTTCAGAAAAGCGTGGTTAAAGGAATGACCGGATTTGTTTAATATAACATGGCCTAAAATCGGCATACCGAGAAGAGAAAAATCGCCAATGCTGTCAAGAATTTTATGCCTTACTAACTCATCCGGAAAGCGCAAACCATCTTTGTTTAATATGTCTTTCTCGTCAAGTACTATGACATTATCCAACGAACCTCCACGCGCAAGGCCATACTTTTTTAAATATTCAATTTCTTGAAGAAAACCAAAAGTTCTGGCTCTGCATATTTCTTTTTCAAAAACTTGATCTGACATATCTATGGAATATGATTGTTCTCCTATTAGCGGATGATCATAATATATTGTACATGTAATTTTAAATTTTGATGCCGGATACACACCAACGAATTTTTCGTCTTCTTCAAGTTCAATGGGCTCCTTTACAACAAAAAAATATCTTGGGCCAAGCTGTTCCTCTATCCCAGCGGCTTTTATATGTAAAATAAAAGGGCCGGCACTTCCATCCATTATTGGGATCTCATAGGCATCAAGTTCAACAATTGCATTATCAATTGAAAAGCCGGCAAAAGTGGCCATAAGATGCTCTATTGTTGAAACAATAAAACCATCATAACCTATTACCGTTGCAAGACTTGTATCCACAACCATATTAAAATACGCTGAAACGCTTGGTTTATCAGGAAGATCAGTTCTCACAAATTTAATTCCATGATTAACAGGTGCCGGCTTAATTGTTAGATTAACTTTTTTTCCTGAGTGTACACCCACACCTGAAAAACTGACTGGTTTTGAAATAGTTCTTTGTCGAAAATGCATCAATTATAGTTTGTCTCCCCAAAATACAGTTCGAATTTCTTGAAAATAATTCATTTGTATCACTCAAATTTATTCATTAATACATCTTTTTATATCATCTTGACAATAAAATAATAAAATGATTGTTCTATATAACACTATTCGTTATTATTAATAAGTTTGGAACCTAACCTGTTTATTTTTATAGGGGGAACGATTGCTTGCAAAAGTTTTAAGCAGTGCTGTTATAGGGATAGATGCATACCTGATTGAAGTTGAGGTTGATATAATGCCAGGTCTCCCTACTTTTACCACTGTTGGACTTCCTGAGGCTTCTGTAAAAGAAAGCAAAGAGAGGGTTAAATCCGCTATTAACAATTCAGGCTTCATTTTTCCTGATGACAGGATAACCGTCAATTTAGCCCCTGCAAATATTAAAAAGGAAGGGACAGGCTTTGATTTGCCAATAGCATTAGGTATATTAACCGCAACTAACATTATTCCCCAGGACGTTAGTTCCAACTACCTCATTTTAGGCGAACTCTCATTGGATGGTCGTATTAAATCTGTAAAAGGCTCACTTCCCATGGCTATAGCTGCAAAAATAGCAAACTATGAAGGGATAATTGTTCCTTACGATAATGGCAGAGAAGCCTCTGTAGTAAAAGGGATCTCGGTTTATCCCGTAAAAACTCTATCTCAGGTAATAAATTTTTTTCGTGGATTCTCTCAAATTCCAGCCAAAGTAACAGATATTTCTGCTATATTTGACAGAAACAATAAATTTGATGTGGATTTTTCCGAAGTAAAGGGCCAGGAACATGTAAAAAGGGCTTTGGAGGTTGCAGCGGCAGGCGGCCACAACCTTATCATGATCGGGCCTCCAGGAGCAGGCAAGACCATGCTGGCAAAACGCCTTGCCAGCATACTGCCTCCAATAACATTTGACGAATCCATTGAAACCACAAAAATATTCTCTGTAGTTGGAATGCTTGCAAAAGGCCAGGCACTTATTACAAAAAGGCCTTTCAGGTCCCCTCATCATACAGTATCAGATGCAGGTTTAATAGGCGGCGGTCGGGTTCCAAGGCCGGGAGAGGTCAGTATGGCTCACAATGGAGTGCTTTTTCTGGATGAACTCTCGGAATTTAAAAAGCATGTATTAGAAGTTCTTCGACAGCCTTTAGAAGATCAAACAGTAACTATTTCCCGCGCTTCTTCAACTATTACCTATCCTTCAAGTTTTATGCTGGTTGCTGCAATGAACCCATGCCCGTGCGGCTATTTTTCTGATCCCAAGCATGAGTGCAAGTGTTCGTATCAGCAGATCCACAGGTATAGATCAAAAATCTCGGGTCCTCTTATGGACAGGATAGATATTCATGTGGAAGTTCCTGCCGTACCATACAGGGATCTTATGGAAAAATTCAATTCAGAGTCATCTAAAAATATCAGGAACCGGGTTTCAGCAGCACGCGAACTTCAGTCTCAAAGATTTGCAAAATCAAAAATATACTGCAACGCTCAAATGAACTCTCGCCATATAAAAAAATATTGTAAAATCGATAATGCATCTTGCAGCCTCCTGGAATCAGCCATAGATAAACTTGGCCTTTCCGCTCGAGCGTACAAACGCATATTTAAAATTGCCAGAACTATTGCGGATCTTGAAACCGAAAACCATATAAAGATTGACCACATCTCAGAGGCAATTCAATACAGGAGTCTGGACAGAAGTAAACACCTGACGTAATGGTTCACGGTTTACAGTTTTTTTAATGAAGTATGCAACGACTGAAGCATTTTAACCGTAAACGGTTATTTTATTGACTCTCATTATTTACTTGAGTTTTCAAAAAATAGTTTAATGCCAATATTTCCAATTTAGGAAAAACTGTTTTTCGAAAACTCAGGTATTTAGTTAGAGATCGTTTGATATTATTCAGAAGTTATGACATTAATAAAACATTACAAGTTGGAGATGAATGAATTTGATTTCCGGGTTATGCTTTTTTATAATGAAGTAATATTTTAATGATATTTAAGAGGTAGATTGTATATGAAAGAAGGAACGGTTAAATGGTATAGTGAAAAAAAAGGCTATGGTTTTATTGAAACCGAAAACGATGGGGAAATTTTTATGCACAGCAGCGGCATCAAAGACCATGGCTTTTTTGTGTTGCAAAAATCCGACAGAGTAACATTTGAGATAAAGCAAACACGTCACGGGCAACAGGCAGACAATGTTAGAATAGTAAAGTAAGTTCTTTGGAAAAAACCAAAGATCCTGATGTAGTTTCAAATTGATTTATTTTTATAAACTCGTCGTTGATGGCGTATCGGTTTTGTTCTTAGGGGAAGATCTATTCGTCAAGGTGGTAACAACCTGAAGTCAGGAACCATTATTTTTTTAAAGTAGATTGTCACTATGGCTGATAGTATCATAAAATGGCTTAACGATCAAAAAGGTTTTGGGTTCATTGAACAGGAAAATGATTCTGATGCATTAGCTCATCATTCAGGAATCAACACATCTGGGTTTAAATCCCTTAATTAGGGTGGATTGAGTTAGATTTGACATTGAGCAAGGGCAAAAAAGGCCCTGCCGCTATAAATGTAACTGTAGTTTAACAAAATATTTTATAACAAAAAAGGGTACTTTGTCAAATTAGAGCAGAGTGCCTTTTTTTTCATACTTCATGACCTCAATCGTTCCGGGTTGTTATAGAAAACTCACTTTATCTGGAATACGGTTACGTATGATCAAAATTTTATAGCTTGCCTGAAAAGAGGGCATCAAGGTAGAATTTTGTAATTTTATCCATCTTTTCAAACGAGTGATCTTTTTGTTCATTTTTTAATTCTATTTCGTTTCTGATGCCGGAAGCTATCGCTTTGCCTAGCTCCACACCGAACTGGTCAAAGGGATTTGTGCCCCATATAAAAGCCTCAAAAACAGTTTTTGCTTCATAAAATGACAAAAGTCGGCCAATGCTTTCAGGTGAAAGATTGTTTATAAGTATGGTGGAAGAGGGCCTGTTGCCCGGAAAATATTTTGCTTTATTCTTATCTTCTTTCCCTAAAGCAAGTGCTGTAGGCTGTGAGATCAGATTGGCCCATAATTCCTGATGATTTGTAACGCGTTTTGATTTGTAATTATACTGAGGTTTGATCACTCCTATAAACTCAATGGGAAAGGGACGTCCCTGATGCGCCAGTTGAAAAAAAGAATGCTGGGCATTTGTGCCGGGCTCTCCAAAAATAATAGCTCCTGCGGGTTCATCCAGGGAATGTCCTTCCTGTGTTACTGATTTGCCGTTACTTTCCATACTGAGCTGTTGAATATGGGGCGCCAGCTTTTGCAACGGGGATGCATAGGGAATTATTGCCTGAGTTTGATATCCCAAAAAATTATTGTTCCATATTGAAATAAGAGCAGCAATTAGAGGGATATTCTTTTCGCATGGAGAATCCTTTGAATGAATATCCATCTCTTCTGTGCCTTTTAAAAATTGCTCAAACTTATCATAACCTAAGTACAGACTAAGTGGTACGCCGCCAACCGCAGAGCTTACGCTATATCTACCTCCAATAAAATCGAACATGTGGAATGAAGATAGAACAGGATTTTTTGGATCGTCTCCAGGACTTCCTTTGCTGGTAACGGTTATAAGGTGCTTAGAAGGATCAAGTCCTTTTTCTTTCATAAATGAAATGGCAAGATTTGTATTGGCAATAGTTTCGGCAGTTGTATAGCTTTTTGAAACAACTATCCACAAGGTAGATCCCGCCTCTATTCTGGATACTATATTTCCAAAATTGTGAATATCTACATTTGACAAAAAATGTATTTCAATATCTTTATCCGCAAAGGCTTCCAGAGCACAAGAAACAAACTTCGTGCCCAGATATGATCCTCCTATGCCGATTACAACAACATGGTTAAAATGTCTTCCGGTTGATCCGGTTATCTTCCCATTATGAACTTTTGAAGCAAATTCTCTGATATTTTCTCTTGTTTTTATTATCTCAGGCATTACATCCTTTTTATCCAAAAAAATAGAATTACCTGAGAAATTTCTTGAAGCAGTGTGAAGAGCAGCTCTGTTTTCAGAAGTATTTATCTTTTCACCATTCATCATTGAAATAAACTGTTCTTTTAGTTTTCTTGCTTTTGCTAATTCAAAAAGTAGAGACATGACCTTTTCATCCACTCTCTGACGAGAAAAATCATAGAAAAAACCATTGCATTTTAAAGAAAATTTTTCGAGCCGGCTGTTTTCTTTGATGAGATATTTTAAATGCCTGTCAGGCCGGCTAAAGTTTTCAGCATGTTTCTTCAGGTTCTTCCATACTGGAATGCTGGTTAGATTTAAGCTTCTATGCATTTATCTACATCCCTTATAATTCTGTCGGAAATATTTGCATCGCTTTCAACCATATACAAACAGAGCGGAAAGGATAATCAAAACACCCCTATAAAGATAAGCATGAAATATGCTTCTCAAAAAATAGTGATGCCTGTTGTTATTATACACCCAGGAAACTATTGGTCAAGCAATTGATTTTCCCAAGCCTTCCATACAGATGCTTATTTCAGAACAAGTATAGTGAACCCAGAAAATGAGACAGTGCGTTAAGGCGTGGTTCAAAAAAAAGAGACACAGAATGGGCAAAAAACACAGTAAAAAATTGAAGGCGAGAATTGCTCTTGACTTGGGGTCCACTTCATTATTTCTGTGGATTATTATCCCATATCCCCGGGATCTTGGCACCGCAAAACTTGCATTTATTCCCTGCCAGATTATATGTTGGCAAGAAATAGCCATGACGTTTAATTAACAATTTGCTGCAATTATGACAATAGGTGTTATTCCCCTCATGGTTTGGAACATTGCCGACATAAACATACCTGATACCCTCCTTCATTGCTAATTCGCGGAAACGCGTCAATGTTGAAACAGGAGTCGGGGCCAGCCTGTCAAGTTTGTATTTAGGGGAAAAGCGTAAAAAGTGTAACGGATAGTCGGGCCCCAGATTATCAAGTATCCATCCGCACATCTGTTTTATCATTTCTTCATCATCTACATATCCAGGTACCACCAGAGTTGTGATCTCAAGATGAATTTTCTGCTCATGCAGCGTCTTTAAAGTGTTTAACACCGGTTGAAGCCGCCCTCCGTTCAGTTTCCTGTAAATTGCATCGCTGTATGATTTAAGATTTATATTTGCGCCGTCCAGCACTTTGCACAGCTCAAGGAGGGGCTTTTGGTTGATGTAACCGTTTGAAATCCAAAGGTTATGCAAACCTTTTTCCTTCGCCAGTCTGGCGATGTCAATCATGTATTCAAAAAAAGTGACTGCCTCCGAATATGTGTATGCAATAGATTCAGAGCCCAAACGCAGGGCTGTCTCTACTGCTTCAGCAGGAAAAAGCTCATAATTACGCACTTCATGAGGCTTTGCCTGTGAAATCTCCCAGTTCTGACAATTTAAACAACGAAAATTGCATCCCGTAGTAGCAAGGGAAAAAACCATTGACCCGGGTCTGAAATGAAAAAGCGGCTTTTTTTCCACAGGATCGTTATGGACAGCACAAACATTTCCATAGGCAAGGCTGTAAAGTTTGCCGTCTATGTTAACTTTAGAGCGGCAGACACTGCGATCGCCAGGAGCAAGTATGCAACGATGGGGGCATATTCCGCAAACTACTTTTTTATTTTCCAGCCTGCTGTAAAGGAATCCTTCATGAGACCATTTCCACAATGTTTTTGGAGCATCGTTTTTAAACACTTTGCCGCGGATATCGTCGGGACCGGATATAAAGCGCCTGTCCCCGGCAAAAGGCTGGTACACATCGGCAAACATTGCAGTGGACAGCAATGCTCCGCTATAGTAAAGAAAATCCCTTCTCGTTATAGTTTTCATTATGCCTTCCAATAACAATCAAACTTGCCAGTTTCAAAAATATCAATCCTGCCGTGTTAGAAGGAAAAATTTGAGTAAATCGTGCTTATGTGTACGTCGTCGAAGATTTTGACTGATAAGGAACGTGGACGAAATAACTTCCCCAACTATGCATCACAGATTCAGGCCACCTTTGCCCGATCTCACATCACAAAAATATCGAAATAGCCTGCTATTCCATCAACTTTTGTGATGTGAGATCGAACAAATTTGACCCAAATCTATGCGCCTACTTGGGGAAGTTATTTCGTCCACGTTCCTAACGTTATTTAAATAGTTTAATATATTCTCTAAACAAATAAAATTTACCTCTTTTTGCACCTGTAATTTCTTCAATTATACAAAGTTCTTCCATTTCATCTATTAATTTATAAACAGTTGGAAGTGAAAG
>JAJSZP010000006.1 GCA_030262775.1 Deltaproteobacteria bacterium
ACCAATGGTGTTCCAGTTGTCGCGCCAGCGGCATTGCTGGGTAGCTAAGTTCGGAATGGATAACCGCTGAAAGCATCTAAGCGGGAAGCCAACCTCAAGATTAGATATCCCTCTGTATGGAAACATACAGACTGAAGATCCCTTGAAGACTACAAGGTTGATAGGCCAGGTGTGTAAGCATAGCAATATGTTTAGCTAACTGGTACTAATAGGTCGTGAGGCTTAGTCACAAAACTTTTGACACAAATATTGTACGTTTTTATGTGCTTATATCTAAATTTGTTAGATTGATGATTATATTTTTGGTGGCAATGGCGAAGAGGCAACACCCGTTCCCATCCCGAACACGGAAGTTAAGCTCTTCAGCGCCGATGGTACTGCTTGGGAAGCTGAGTGGGAGAGTAGGTCGCTGCCGAAAATTTTATAAACCCGGAACCATTTTTGGTTTCGGGTTTTTTATTTTGGGATAGCTAAACTAAGGTATTTTTTATTTTCCTCGAACATTAATTTTTTGCTAACCATTATTCGGAGAAAAGAAATAATTTTATCATCTGACAATTCAGGAAAATGTTCTAATATTTTTTTTATTGATCGGTGATGCTGGCAGAAAAGATATATTTCCCTGGATTTTCCTTTAAGACGGTGAGTTAATGTTCTATCATTAAACTGTTTTTGAATTATTATGAGAAAATTCCGACCATCAAGAAAACTGAGAATGGGCTCAAAAAAAGAATTTTTATGAAGAGATTCATATTCCATCTTCCAGGCTTTAATCCTTTGTTTGACAGGCTTCCAAAGTTTTTTCTGATACCCAAGATCGCCTTGATATGCTTGTATTAAAAATCGCATTGAAGAAGATATATTTTGTGGCAATAGATCTGCATAGCGAGGGTGGTTATATAATGCTTTAATTCCGAATTGTTGTGGGTTTTGCCATACCGGACTTTCAAGGCCCAGCCAAAAATTAACCTGCCGCAAAGGACGGAATGGAGCTGTAAATTCCAAATTCCGCAGTGTTTCTTCAACATCGTCCATATCACTGCCTGGGAATTGAAGTATCAGATTTGAATTATTAACAATTTCCAGATGTTCGCAATTTTTCATAATTTCTAAATTTTGTATGGCTGTGGTTCCTTTATTCAGTTTTTTGAGCAGCCTGGTGCTGAGCGACTCTATGCCGATCTGCACTTCACTCATTCCTGCATCACGCATTATTTTAAGATTTGCCATGGTTGTTGTAGCTCGTATTTCAGAAAAAAAACGAAAATCCTTATTAAGCTCTTTCAGTTGAGTAAAAACTTTTTTAGACTCTTTAACCGGAAGGGCATTATCAGTAAAGGCAACAGAAAGTGTCTTATACTTTGAAGTGAGGCTATCAACTTCGCAAACCACTTCAGAATGACCTTTTGATCTATAACCATCCCACTGCAGGTTTAGATTGCAAAAAGCGCATCCCTTGATTTTTTTTGATCTTTGTGCATAGTGCCACCAGCATCCTCTGGAAATTTCACATAAAATAGTGGGGAAAAAATTTGTATTTGAGCTGAATGTTTGAAGCAGATCAAAATAATCGTCAAAATCAGGCATCGGGAGATTGCCAAGTGTTTCCATTTGATAGAATATGTTTGAATTATTATCTGTTATGGATTCCTTTGAGATAACACCTTTAATGGGAGGGATTTTATCTGTTTTACCAGAAATGCCGAGTTGATGTACTAATTGGCTTAAAGGCAACTCACCTTCGCCTTTGACCACGAAATCTATCTCCGGTATTAATTTAAACAGCTCTTTTGATGCACCTGCAAATGTTGAACCTCCTAATACAATTTTAAGGTCAGGATGCTTTATTTTTATTTGCTTAATTATATAAAGCGAGGAAGTTAGCTGGCACTGACATACAGAAAAACCTGCAAGACAAAATTTATTCCAGTTTATGCTTTCAATAAAAGAATCGGTAACTTTTTTTACCTTTGAAACAAGTTCGTTAAAGCTTAACTTGTTAAATGGAGACTTATTTTTAGCTTCCCTATAAAAAATTTTTTCAATAGTTTTAAGTTTTTCATGGGATAACATGGCAGCGTATATAGTCTCAGCAAGCCAAGTTCTTTCTGAAATGAAATGATATAGTTTATAGCCTATAGTTTCAGCCACCTTTAAATAAAAGTGATGAGCTGCAATATTGAGATAGGGGAACTGTAATTTTAAATATGCTTTCAGAGTACCTATCTGAATGGATGGGCGGCTGAAAAGTGACCACGGCATAGAAACAAGTATTACATCTTTACATTTGTTTGTTCGCTGAGATTTCATAATAATAAACTGGAAAATTTTAGTTATTTCGGCCCAGTTCCTAATTTTCCCCCTGAAGAATTTTGCTTACAGTTTTTATATCTTCTGGACGGTCTACACCTATACTTCGGTAATTTGTTATTACAACATGCATTGGAATTCCGTTTTCAAGCAGGCGTAGCTGTTCAAGCTTTTCAACGACTTCAAGACGGCTCTGTCCAAGAGTAACAAATTGTCTTAAAATTTTCATACGGAAGGCATACAAACCGATGTGACCATACAGCTCGTTTTTCTTACCGTTTCGGCTTGCAGGTATAGGAGAGCGTGAAAAATATAGAGCCGTATGATTTTTAGCAAAGACTACCTTAACAAGGTCGGGATTTTCGGCTTCCTTTGGATGAATTTTTCTTGCCAAAGTAGTCACATGAATTTCTGGTAATTCAAAAGGTTTGATCAGTTCGCTAAGCATAGCCGGGTCAAGTGTTGGTTCATCGCCCTGTATGTTAACAACAACCGCGTCTTCAGGCACACAGAGTTTTTCTGCTGCTTCCAGTACACGATCGGTGCCGCTTATGTGGTCATTGCATGTCATAACAACAGGCACATTCAGTGATTTTGCGCTTGAGGCAATCCGTTCGTCATCTGTGGCCAGTATTATTCGTGATAATTCCGGACACTTTCTCGCGCGCTCATAAACATGCCAAAACATGGGTTTTCCAAGTATCCTGGCCAGTGGTTTGCCCTGAAAACGCTTGGAATTATAACGTGCTGGAATTATGCCATAAAATTTTGGAAGTTTATTCATTGCAGAAGAGTTTCTTATATTTTTTATTTCAGAAATTTACAAACCAAAAAAAGCAAATGAGCGTAACCCCAATCCTTCTTACCTGTTATTTAAAATTTTTGTAATAATGTTGCATGCTTGTGCTGTACCGCCCTGGCGGTTTTTTAGATACATGAGAGCTTTGTTAAGCACATCTTTATGTGAAGAAGGCTTCTTTGTGTTTTCTAATAAAATATCAGCTACTTCCTTCCAACCCGAAGCAATGCGAACAAAGCCCTTTTTTACTATTTCGTTGCCTACCCAGTAAAAGTTTTTCCAGTAAGGTCCTATAACAGGGATAACTCCACAATTTAAAGCTTCCAGAAAATTTTGTCCACCTAAAGGTGCAAGACTGCCACCCACAAAAGCAGCCTTTGAATGTTTGTAGGCAAAATTCAGCTCACCAACTGTATCCCATAATATAATTGTGCCAGGCTGAACATGAGTCTTTGCATTTGAGCGCAATATAAAGGGGATTGACAGGCGGCCTAAGGCATTTTTCCAGTAGGTTATTCTTTGCAGATGTCTTGGAAACAAACCAATAACTGTATTGGGCTGCCTGACCCGGATATAATGGATAATCTTTTCAACTGCTGTTTCCTCCTCTTGTCTCACAGAACCCAGTATTATTAAATACATGCCAGGCCCAATGATTGAGTCGAGGGTGTCTTTTTTATCGGATAGACCTTTAGTATTATAGCTTAGACGGTCGAATTTTATGTTCGGCATAACATTAACATTTTTTAGACCGAATAATTTTGCGAATCGACTCGCATCTTTTTCGGATATAGCAAAGATTTTATCAGGCCTGATAGTTCGCCATAATGAGGGCCATATAAGATACTTCCTCAAGCTTTTCTGGGTTATCCTGCCGTTTATAATCATTGTTGAACAACCATATTGTTTTAGCGCATACAAAAGCCCTGGCCAGATTTCAGATTCCAGGAGCACCATAATTTTGGGGCAGACCTGGCTTACAGCTTTTTTCATAATGATTGGTCTGTCAAAAGGGCAATATGCCAGAGATACGCTTATTTTTTTGTGATCCTTTATAATATCTATAATTGATTGTTCAAGAATTTCTAATCCCTGATGAGTGTTGGTCGTTACTATAACTTTGATTGGATATGATAAGCTTAAATTTTTTAGGATTTCACATGCCAGATATGATTCACCAACTGAAGCAGCTTGAATCCATAGATCCGCCTCAGATAACTTTTTTTTAAGTATTTTTTGCTCATATCCTTCGGCAAGACGATGATTTAAACGAAGTACCGGAAGAAGTATTTTCCAGACTAAGTCATAAAACCATAAAAAAACTTTTATTGCTGATTTGTGAGAGATGGGTTTTTCTCCTGTTTTAAACTATAAATATTCGGGCTAAATTTCTCTGGGTTTTGGAAATGGAAATGAGTTGAGCAATTGTTGTTTAATTTTCATTAAATTGGGGCGTGAGTAAGTATTTGCAAGTTGCAATATATTGTTAAGAGATGTATCCGCATTTAAAAATAAAGGTTCAGGTGAGTCAATACCAAATGCGCTGTAATAATCGTAAAATTTGAAATTTTGTCCACTGATTTTGTCCGATAATTGTATCCAGGCATTAGGAATTCTAAAGGCATCGGCACTAATTAAGCCATGTAGGCTGGAAGATAAAATAAACTCACAACTTGCAATTTGACGTATGAAGTCTTCTGTTTCTGATAATACGTCAATAATTATTAAATTTGCATTTTTCTCCGCGAATCTTTGCAAAATCTGATTTTGTCGATCCTTATAATGAGGAACAACACCTACTGCATACAGTTTTGATATAATGATGTGATCGGGCAAAAGCATATCACACAATAATCCTGGATCGCCATACGTTTGTATATGCTGTCGGCATTTTAGCATGCCTGCCGATTTATAACCTCTTATAGCGTGATAATAATGAATACTATTTTTTTCCCCGCAATCTTCAATAAAGCCGCTTCCCCAAATATGTATTTTGCTGCGGAATCGTCCATGTTTAACTCGTTGTAAAATACTACCCACAGCAGTCAAATCGCACTTATTGGGTCTGGCATGCATAACACGTCGCCCCGACAGGCGCTCGCACAGTATAGGCGACAGCCAATCCCCAAAGTTTTTCTTATTATTTTTTAGGCTTGTGGACCAATACAACTTTAATGGTTTCATAACTGAGTGATATAATAATCATAAAATGATAGTCGGATCTTTTTGAAAATCCTTTCGATAAATAGCAATGCCTCGTTTTTTTACTTGCTTCCAAAATGTCCTGTCTTTTGATATAAACACTTGTAATGGTTTGTTGCTGTATATACGAATAAATCGCAATAAATCACGCTTAGTTAAGCCGATATCCATACTCGAAAAGTACAACGAACCGATATCCTTGACTCGCCAACGCCGTGGCATGCGATGATGTATCTGCATGCGATGCAAGTCGATCAGATATATTTTTAACTGACTGGGATTGATCCGTTTTCGTCCTGCCAAAATATTGAGCAAGAAATGGCAGATATAAAAATCTTTATGGTTAATTCCGTGTTCATGAATCTTTCGGGCAATTTTAGCCACTTCCGTGATCAATGCCCGTTTTAGAGAATAGCTTGGAGGTGATGTCGGCCAATCACGGCAGAAATCTTCAAGGCTTATGGTGTTTGTTAATTCTTCAGTGATAACAAAGGATCTTAGATGAGCAGGATTCCAACCTTTTTTGCCATATCCTACCAACCGCATGGTTTTAATTCCTAATTGCTCAAGACGTTGGATAGCTCTCCATTCATTTTGCGCACTAATTACCGGCAGACGAAATTGCAGAAAATTTTTTAATATCTCTTTCCATCCAACACCATAATGCAGTTTGGCAAAATAATTTTTGCCATTAAGTTTAAAACGCAGTGTTTTACGACCATCTTGTTCGCGATATATCTTGCCGTCAATACTGAACAATTGATCGAAACTATTTTTGTTTTGACAATGTTCTATCCATGTTTTGGGTAAAACTATCATGCTGCCACCTGTTCAATAATATCAGCGGCCTTTTCCGGCAGGCTAAAAACATCGGTGTTGGCAATATAATTTCTACCATTATATTGCCATTTGTTTTTTTTATCAGAAATTAACATTGAGACTAATAATTGATTGAGTGTTTCCTGCTTAAAAGGTGAAGATATTATTTTTCCCGCACCGGCAAGCTCAATATGATAACTGTAGCCGCAAACATCAGTTGCAAGCACCGGTAATTCTGATGCCATTGCTTCAATTAAAACCATACCAGCAGTTTCTCGGTAGGCAGGATGTAGTAAAAGATCGGCCGACACTAAAAATCTGGGCACATCCTTCCGACCGCCTACAAAACGTATTTGCTTTGAAATACCTAATCGTTTGGCCAACCACCAAAAAGGTTTAGTGTTATCTTTACCCACGATTAACAAAATCGTTTTTTCTCGCAATCTGAAAGGTAGAGAGGATAGTGCCCGGATCGCACGATCAACGCCCTTGGTCTTAAAGCCGGAGCCGACCATTAAAACTACATTTTGATTAGAATTGATACCTAATTCATTGCGCAATTTTGCACGAATTCCCTCAGCGTTAGGGGGTGCTATGCGATTTCTGGCAATTCCTGGAGGGAGTAAATAAAACCGCTGTTCGGCAGTACCATAATAATCCTTGAAAAATGCTTTTTCCAGTTCGGAGATCAATAAAATTTCTGTTTTTGATTGCTTATCAAAAACGGCTCGCTCCAATTTTAAATAACTGCGGCAGCGCCCGCTCAAACGATACAAAAAACTTTTTGTTTGTGCCTTGGCAGCATAACAAGTGTCAGACGCATAATATACATCCAAACCAGGCATTTTGTTGAATCCGACGACAGCATCATAATATTTTGCAGCCAAATGTTTACTAAGCTTTTTAGCAAATGATTCACAACGCCGATGATTGGTTAAACGCCAAACCGGAATTATCGAAACATGCAAACCATCCGGCATCTCTCCCACCCATGAACAGGTATACACATCTACTTGATGACCACGCGCCAAACATACTTTGGCTATTCGCAGAAAATCTTGCTGTAACCCACCAAAGGGGAAATATTTAAATAGGCAAAATGCAAATTTTGCTTTTTTATCCATGATTGGACTTTTTAGTAAAAGATTCGATGAACTTTACGTTATGTACCATTTCGCGATGGAATACCCTTGCTACTTCCGGCATATCCTTCCAGTTTCTCATAAAACGAGCACAATCACGTTTTAGCGCCCGTCTTAAGCTCCATTTAAAGATGTGTTCACGCATACCTTCTATATCAATAATAAACATCCTGCTGTCAGCTACAATAAAGTTTGTAGCTTTGAAATCACCATGACTCATGCATGCGTCGTCAAGCAACTTAAGAATTTCTCCGAATTTTATACTCAGAGCTTCTATGTTAATTTTTCTTGATCTATCAGAAGTGATCAGGCGGTATAGATCTGTTCCATCAATATATTCTGATAGGTAATATGAAGTTGACCGAAAAGGCCCCCATCTTTTTTCAAGAAAAGCTATGGGTTTTGCAGTTGGAATCCCCATGCTCACAAGTCTGTGAGCATTTCGCCATGAAGACCATGCACGAGTATTGCGGGCACATCTTTTTAAGGCATGAATGAAGTTTTTTATATTGTATCTTTTTATTACAATGCGCTTTCCATCAACCTCAGCCAGTGCAACGGTTGAGCTTCTCCCGTCTTTCAGCAATTTGCTTGAAGAAATTATCGGGTCAGGGTTTGCAACCAGTCTTTTTATTTCACCATAATAAGAATTGCGTTCGCAGACCATAAAATTATTCCATGATTTATTGCATACAAAGGCTGTGCATTCGCGGAAGATTTTATTCAGATATTTTTTCTTCCTGTTTTTCCTTTGGGATTTTACTTCTTTTAATAGCTGATTAAAAAAACCGCTATCTGGGGGCCATAATCTTTTTTCTGCATAAGTCTGAAAAACAGCAGAAAACAAATGGTCGAATTCAGGATTGAGCTGGGCCAGAAATAATCCTAAGTTATTAAGACTTATTGCTTTTGGCATGGGTGTTCCTACTTGTACTGTATCTACTGTATCGCCGTCAATTGTATAAATGTCGTTGCCAGAGAGAAGCAAGTTGCCTAAATGAAGATCTTTCTGTTTGAGGCCCGTCTCGTGCTGTTCAGCAATTACGACTGTGATTTGTTTAAGTAATTCACAGCGTTTTTCATCGGTTTTTGCCTTTAAAAGAGCTTTCTGGGGATTATGGGCAGGAATAATTCTTTCAAAAACAAGAAGTGGTGTGCCGTCTTGCAGTAGATTGCCCTGAAAAAGAAGAGCAGGCGTTTTTATTCCGGCATTTTTTAAGGCAGTTACTCCCTTTATCTCGCGGTCATAGTGCCTTCCGGCACCTCTGGAACTTAAAAACATTTTTACTATAACCGGTTTTTTATCCCATTCACCAGCACACACCAACCGCTTACCCGGAATTATGCGCAGTATTTGAGTGCAAACCAGTTCAGAAGTAAAACCATCTGTTTTCATAAGAAGATGAAAAGGAAGTTCAATGTTACGCCCGGATGAACGAAGATACTGGCTGTCGATTGTTGTTATCATATTTGATACTTATTTAGAGACCTTTGCCCCACTTTTTTGCTCTTAGTCTTTCACCTTTGCCCGAAATTTGATCCCCCTTCATTACTTTTATCTTTTATAAACTCGAAAACAGCAATCATCTTCCCTTCTTTATTTGCAAATATTTTGCCGGGTTTCAGTTTTAGCGTTAATAATGTATTCGTTAACTTTTTATAATGCGTTTTTCGTGTTTTTAAAGCAACAAAGTCATCAGATGAACACTGCGGTATTGTGAAGTTATCAGAAGCATCCCATTTCATAAATTTTTTTCCGGCATAATATGAAAGTTGAGAATTATTTGTATAGAGTTTTGACTGCTGCGGCATATTGTACTTAAGCCATGTACCGGCCGAAACAATATATGCTTTGGATTGATTGGGAGGTGTAAATGCATAAACAAACATAATTAAGAAAGCGAGAGATAGTATAGGGAATACAAAATTATTTTTAAAAACTGTTTTTTTATCCAGCCATTTCTGCATAATATAATACAGGCTGAATGGAGTCCAGAGCAGCAAAAGCAGGCTTGCCGGCATTAAAAAACGGTATGATATGAAAAAATTTTGTCCTAAGAATATGGCAGGTATAACCAAATTTAATATCGTAAAATATATTATCGTTCTTTTTAAGCCGATTTCCACAGGCATAACTTTTTTCCAAAAAGCGTGACCAAAAAGCAACATGTGTACTGGCCAGAGAGTCGCCGTCAATTTATATGCATATATTCCAGCCAGCCCGCATATTACCATTGTTAAACCACACCCCTTTGCAAGGTCGTGAAGAACAGTCTGGCTGATGATTACTGTTTTTTCATTGATATTGGTACGTAACAATATCAGGCCGTTTTGCAGTTGATTCCAGAATTCGCTTAACCTTCCAAGCTGGGCAATATCTCTATCCGGTATATTGAGCCACCAAACAATTATTATGGATATCGCTATCATATTGAAACTATATGCTTTAAGAAGATTTCCAAATTTATTCCAGAGAGATGTCTCTTTTCGAAACAGGAGAACCAGAGGGCCGAAGCAGCATAGCACCAAGCCTTCAGGCCGAAATAAGATTGCAGCACTGATAAATATTCCCCAGCTTAGGGCATATCGCCATTTTAAGTATTTATAAAAACGAACAAAATGCAAGAGAGCTAATAAAGAGAATGCCCAATAACCAAACCCTCTAACAATGTAGTGTTGATAATGATGTAATTGCGGATGGCTAAGAATAATAAGTGCACCTAGAAATTGCACGAAACGTGAACCGCCTAATTCCTCAATAAGAGCGATGAAGCTAATTACGATTATAACAAGAAGTACTGCATTCAATACATAGGTTGAGTTCTCAAAAGATAAATGAGCTATTTGAGACACCCAGGCAATAAATATTGAATAAAACGGCCAATTATAATGTTTCATCGCATCTTGCCACCCACTGTTTGAAAAAGCCTCGGCTGTTTGCAAATATAGAATTCCATCATTATTTATGGGATTTTGGGTGTTAACAGCGATAAATAGAGTTATCAGGCTTATTATAGCCGCAATCGGCCGGATATAATTAAACTGATCAATCAGGTAACTGCAGCGTTTTATGTGGTTTTTCATTTATTATCTTTTTAAAGTTGACCGAGACTTAAAAAGTTTTTTGCGGAAATTATTGCTTTTCGGGGCCATGAACTCTTCTTTTTTTTCTTTGGCGCTGGCGCCTTGCCAGATCTTCAGGATAAAGTTCAGGATAGTGCCTTTTCCATCGTTTGTGAGACCATAACCATTGTTCTGGATATAAGCTAACCATTTTTTCAACAGAATCTGTCATAATCTGTGTATTTGTCTGCAAATCGCTGCGAACGTTATCAGTTTTATGTAATTTTAATGGGGGTTCTACAACAACTGTTAGCTTTGAATCGGATTCTCTTATACAGTAAACCGGCAGAACCGGACAATTGTATCGTGCTGCCAGCAAAGAGGCTGCATGTGTGGCATAGGTATTGCGGCCAAAAAAAGTAACATCAACTCCTTCTCTGCGAGAAGTCCCCTGGTCAATCAATAAGCCTACCATTTTGCCTTTGCGTAAAGTCCGAACCAATTTGGTCATAGCTCCTTTTTTGCTGATAATGGTATTACCTGTACTTGTTCTGAGCTTATGAATTATCCGTTCAATAATATCAGGCTGATTTTGCACTACAACTAACAGCGACTTTTGTATATAAATTGACACAAAAAGATGGGACATCTCCCAGTTCCCTATGTGGGCGGAGATCATAATAACGCCTTTAGGGCTTTTTGTAGTATTTAACAGATTTTCTTTTCCCTTGATCCTGACTTTGCTAAGAATATCTTCCTTTGAAAAAAATGCCGTCTGACAGATTTCAAGGATAGTAATTCCCATATTCTGAAAAATACGAAGAGTGAGTTTTCTAATATGATTATCCGACCACTGTGGATGGGTAAATTTTAAATTGCGTCTCACGATGCGTCTGTGACGCGCATCAAGCAGGTATGCAAGACTCCCTAATATATTTCCTGCTTTGACAATATATTTTTTGGGTATACCAACAATGAAAGTTTTTATTGATTCTGAAAGACTATTTGGTTTTGACATTTTCGACTGTTGCTGCATTAAAAACCTTACGAAAGTATAGAATCTACCGCATCCATAACTTGTTCTACGCTTATCTGCTTCATACAGTCGATTGTACTGCACTGTCGCTTAAAGCAGGGACTGCAATCCAGTCCGGATCTCAGAATTTTATGTTCCGATCCGAAAGGCCCGGTTCTACATGGAGCTGTCGGCCCGAAAAGAGCTATGACAGGTGTACCAACTGCCGCTGCCATATGCATTGGACCGGTATCGGTGGATATAAGAAATTTTGTTTTTTTATAAAGTGCGGCAAGATTTTTCAAGGTTGTTTCACCTGTAAGATTAACGGCACTCTGGCTCATACAGGACATTATCTTGTCAATTGTGCTTCTATCTGATTGACTTCCGGTAAAAATCAAGCTTGCATTGTATTTTTCAATCAATTTATCGGCCAGCAAAGCGAACTTCCGGTTATCCCAGAGCTTTGTTTTCCATTTTGCAACCGGGTTTATCGCTGCAAGTATTCCGGGGTTTTTAATCCCATGACGTTCTAAAAGCTTATCTGTTATGTTACGGGTGTAATTAGAAACAGGAATCTTGTATTCAATCTCTTTTGACTTGATTCCCAATGCATTAATAAGCATCAGGCTTCTTAAAAGAGCGTGATTATCCATATTGACAGGGAGAATACGCTCGTTTAAGAAAATGTAGCTATGTTCCATGTGCTCCATGCCTTTATCAAATCCTGTTTTCCTTTTTCCTCTGGCCAATGCTATCAGGACAGCACTTTTTAGCAGCCCCTGAAAATCAATTATTAAATCGTATTCCGTATCCCTTAGCTCTTTTACAAATCGATACACTTTTTTAATATTATTCAGGCAGGATGGATTGAGAATTTCTTTTACCCATTGCTTTCTTTTTGAAATAATAACACGATCCAGAGCTTCATGTCCTACAACAAGACTGGAAGCTGCTTCTTCAATCAGCCAGGTTATATGTGCATCAGGATAGTGTTTTCTGATGGCATTAAGCGAGGGCATCGTATGTATCACATCTCCAATAGCGCTCAATTTAACGACAAGTATTTTTATCATAATTTTTTGACTTGTAACATTTTAACTTTATTTAATAAACTGAATATATTTTCAAAAAGCTAAGAAACGTGTTATCCTGACATCAGTTTTCCGTTAAAAATTTTACAGCAGCATCATATACCATGTCGATAGTAATGTTTTTCATGCACCTGTGGTCTACAGGACAGTCTGGTCTCAGACAAGGGCTGCATGGCACAGGGACCCTTATAATTTGACTTTTTGAACTACTGGGACTGGTTGTTACATAGTCGGTAGAACCAAATATCGCAATCTGCGGAGTATCAAGGGCTGCCGCAACATGCATCAAACCTGAATCATTTGTAATAAAAAGTTGACATCTCTCAATTAATGCTGCAGCTTCACGGAGGCTGGTTTTGCCGCAAAAGTTGACGCAGTGATTTTCCATCAATTCAGAGACATACTGCCCAAGTGCCTTTTCACCCGGCCCTCCGAATATAGCAATCCTGGCTCCGCTGTATTTCTGCAGTTTAACACTCAGTGCAGCATATCGTTCAGGAAACCACCGCTTGGCAGATCCAAAAACAGCGCCCGGGTTTATTCCGATAAGTCTGTCTTTTTCTGTAATACCGTGTTTTGCTAATATTTTTTCAGTATGTTTACGCTCTTCGTCTGTTACGACAAGGGTTAATTGCCTGCCGTCTGATTTTAGTGAAGCACCTTTAAGAATTCCAAGATAGTAATCAATTTGATGTGCCCTTTTCAGGGCCGGCGTTAGACGGATAAAATGTGTAAGCAATAGACTTCTTGCATCAGTGTTATAGCCGAGTCTGTTTGGGATTCCTGCCCCAAAAGCTATAAAGGCGGCTTTAAAAGCATTTTGAAGAAGGATGACAAGATCGAATTTTTTTTTTCGCAGTTCCTTGCTTAATCTGGGTATGCCGGACAGGCCTTTATGTTTTCCCGCAGCATCGTAAATCAGGATATTATCAATATAAGGATTGTTGTAAAAAATTGGGGCAACCCATGGTTTTGCAAGAAGGCTTATCTTTGCTTCAGGAAAATTTTTGCGCACAGCTCTGATTGCCGGTGTTGTTATTATAGCATCTCCAACCCAGTTGGTGGAACAGATTAGTATCTGTTTTATCTGTTTAGAATGAAGAGCTTTCATTAGCCTGTATTAAGTCTATTTTTTATAAAAAGATTGAATTCATTATCACAATTTTCAAATGATATCTTTATGCCTATAACCACAAGGTCAATTGGCCATGCAATTCTGTTTGCTATTCTGGCATAGTCTTTTTCTGTTGTAATAATAAAGTCGGTATTAGATTCTATTGCTGATTGTAATATCATGTTAAGATCTCTATCCGTGTACCTGTGATGGTCTGTAAATTCTGAACAACCCGTTACCTTACAGTTAACCCCTTTTACTGTATTGTAAAAATCTATATTCCTTGCGATACCTGAAAAAATAAATGCTGAGTGCCCACGCAAAAATTCAAAACCCTGTGTGCACGAGTCTCCATAAATTCCTTGAGATGAAATAGTTCCGCCTTTGACGACTTTATATATATATGGAACATGTATGGTCTTAAAAACTGGTTTGCCCCTTGCATATTTTTTTAATTTAACAGAATTATACGTACTTTCCGGCTCTTTAGCAGCAACATCCGACCTTGTTAGAATAAATGCATCACCACGCATCAGGGCTGAAAGCGGTTCCCTGAGTGTGCCTCTTGGTAAAAGCCGATGATTGCCGAAAGGACAAATACTGTCAAGCAGCACCAGGTCAATGTCACGCTTGAGCTGGAGGTGCTGGTAAGCATCGTCAAACACAATAACGTCCGGATTAAAACTGTTTAAAGCTGTCATGCCTGCATTAAACCGGTTTTTACCTACAACAACAGGTATGCTTTTCAGCCGGCTGGCTATCATAAACGGTTCATCACCTGATTCGTCAGGTTTCATGAATATTGTTTTTCCATCGCTTACAATCCCTCCGGTTTTTTCCGCAAGCCCTTTATATCCCCTGCTGATTACTACCACTTTACATCCCATGCGTTTTATCAGCTCGGCAACATGAATAGTCATGGGAGTTTTGCCTGTGCCTCCAACTGTAATATTCCCAATTGATATTACTATACAGGGAAGTTTTTTTGACCTTAATACCCCCTTTTTATAAAAAGTTTTTCTTGTTTTAACAGCGCCGCCGTAAATAAGGGAAAGCGTGAATAATAAGGACTCGAAAGAAATAAGACCAGCTTCCCTTTTACTATTCATGATGCCTTCGATTTTTTTTAACATATTGTTCATAAAAGCTAAACAGTCGCCAAGCCTTCAAGTAACTTCTCAAAAAATTCGGCTAAAGATAAAAAAGACAAGTCCGCTATTTTACATTTTATTATTAGTTGGCGAGTCTTGTATCATGTGATTTGCCAGGATTTATTGAGAAGTTACGCCTTCAATTGGTATTCTATGACTTTTAGAGTTTTCTCAACAGCTCCCTTATTGGCGTTAAAAACTCTAAATGTTTTTTCTCCCATATTCCGGGCTTTATCGCTATCACTGAGAATATCAGCTATTGTTTCATAAAGGCTGTTTGCATTTTCTACCTGAACAGCTCCGCCTGAATCCACAAGCATTTGAGATATATTTACAAAAGCGCTCATATATTGTCCAAATATTACTGGTTTAGAATAGGCAGAAGGTTCAAGCGGATTGTGTCCACCCAGATCTACAAGGCTTCCGCCTACAAAAGCCACATCTGCTATTGCATAAAGCCTCTTTAGAATTCCTATAGCATCAACAACAATCACATCAAATTTTTCATCTTTATCTATATTTTCGAAATTTTTCATAAGAATTGCAAGAAATCCGGCAGATTTGCATAATTTGAGCACAGAATTTGCACGTTCAGGATTCCTCGGGACAACAATAAAAACAGTATCGGTAAAGTTTTTTTTGATCCTTGAAAAAGCATCAATAAGTATTGATTCTTCGCCCTTGTGAGTACTTCCTGCTATTAAAATTTTTTTAGCCGGCTGATAAATATGCATAGATTGTTTTAATATTTCAATTTCCTTTTCTGAAACAGGATCATATAATTGATCGAATTTAATGTTTCCTGTTGTTGATATCATGTTTGAAGGTATACCAAGAAGCATGAAGCGCCTGGTATCTTCAATGGACTGGGTGCATATTTTTGCAAAAGACAAAAATAGTTTATTGGAAATAAATAAAAAACACTTATATCCCTTAAATGACTTTTTGGATAGCCTGGCATTGATCAGGATAACCGGCACACTGCGTTTTTTCATCTCGAATAGAAAGTTTGGCCAGATATCTGACTCAACGATAATAACTATGGCTGGATCTATTTTTCCTGTAATATATTTTACAGAAAACAGCAGATCAAAAGGAAAGAAAAATATTGAATCCACATTTTTTTTAAAAAGCTTGTTTGCTATTTCAAAGCCTGTTTTGGTTGAAGCTGAAAAAACAATTCTTTTATCTTTAAAACGCTTCTCCAACTTCATGACAAGAGGAACAGAAGAGAGAACTTCTCCAACAGATAGCGCATGTACCCATATCGGCTTGTCCCTTTTGAATAATATATTTTCAGGAAGCCTCTTTAACCCCAGTCTTTGCAGAAATGTTTTTCGCCTTTTTTCAAACAAAAGAATAATTGGAATTATCAGAGGAATGCCAACGGTGATTCCTATTGTAAGTATAATATTATACAGAGTGATCATTTATAAACTCAAGACAAAATTAGTCGGCATCAAATAAAATAACTATCCCAAAACATGAGAAAATCAGGTTTGCAGACCAGGCAGCAACCAGAGGGGGAAGCATTTCTCCATATCCAAGCGATACACAGAAACTATGAAGAATCCAGTATAGAAACGCAATGCCTATACCGCATGCCACATTAACAGGCAGTCCTTCCTTGATTTTTCTTTTAAAAGCTATTCCAGCTCCTATCAAGCATACAATTAGACAAATAAGGGGAAAGGCAATCTTGGCATAAAGATCCACCCTGTAAATAGTGGCCTCGTATCCTTCAGCCTCAACCTTCTTGATATAATTAGAAAGTTCGTTAAAACTCATTTCTTCAGACTTTTTAATTATCCTCTTTAAATCCTTTGGCAGAAAATTGATCTTTTCAACTTTTTCTTCATATAATTTTATCCTGTACTGATTGTTTGCCTGGTTTAAATTTTGCTCAATAATTTCATATAGGAACCATTGCCCGTCTTTGAATAAGCCTTTTTTTGCATCAATCCTTCTTACAAGTCTGAAATCTTCATCAAAAGCATTAATGCTTATTCCAAAAATAGCTTTTTCTGCAGGGTTATAAAAAGTTATGTGTGTTATTAAACGGTCGCCCTTGATCCAGATATTTTTTTCCTTAGAGATAACAGCAGATTCTTTTTTTACCTCTTTCAGCCATATTTCATTTGCTCTTTCCATAGTTATCGGCACTATTACCTCTGAAATGAAAAAAAGTAATAAACTGAGTATAAGGCCAATTATAAAAATTGGCCTTAAAAGGTAATAGATAGTTACACCACTGCTTTGAAGAGCAATCAGCTCATTATTTTTAGTCATCAGCCCAAAGACAATTATAACAGACAGCAGAATGCAAACAGGTATTATCTGGGCGATTATGAAGGGAATTTTGAAGGTAAGAAAGACAAAGATTCTTGAAAAAGGAAGCCCGGCTTCCATAAAGTTGTCAATCTTTTCAAAAAAATCAACAGCTATATATATGCTTATGACCGCAGCCAGTACAAAAAACAGGCATTTGAAAATTTCTCCAGTCAAGTATTTATGGATAATAGACATAAAGCAATCAAGTTAAGGTCTGCGCCTCCGGCGTCGCCAATTAAACAAATTAAGAAAAGAATCAATCTTTATAGGACGGTCATTAGTCATTCTTATAAATAGATAAAGCCCTATTCCTCCGATTACAATATTCGGCATCCACATTCCTATTAACGGTGGATAAACGCCAGCTTCGCCGAAAATCCATCCTGCAGAGAGCATCAAATAGTAAAGCAGAAAAAAAATCAGGCCAAATCCTAAGCTAAATGCTCGCTTTGCTGATTTTGACTGTACTCCCAAAGGAACGCCAAGCAAACCAAGAGCAAAACAGGCAAAAGGAATTGAGAATTTTCTGTAAAATTCTATAAGTGTTGTATAGTATTTGGCATCTTTATTTACGGTATTTTTTAAATACTTGCTTAGCTCAGTAAGACTCATTTCTTTTTCATCTTTTTGCCCCTTTTTTCCCGGGACAGACTTTTTCAGATCAAGATTTATGTCATAAGTATCAAAATTTATTGAATGAACTGTTTTGTTCTCAATATTGACCTGATTAATTGTTCCATCATGCAGTCGCAGGTGAAAAAGGAGTTTGTCAGGTTCGTTGTATATTTCTCCTCTTGGAGCTACAACTGTACTTATAATATTTTTTGTTCTTTGATCTTCTATAAAAATATCTATTAGCGCCTTGTTTTTTAAGTCGATTTTATTTATATAAAGCATAACGTTTTCAAAATTATCATTGAAAGTCCTTTCTTTCATTCCAATATTAACATTGGATGAAGCCACTTCATATGTCAATTTTTTAAAAGACAGCCTTCCCCACGGCAGCCCATATATGGTCATAAAACCTGTAAGAATACATCCTATAAGGCAGAAAAGAAGTACAGGAGGAAGAAGGCTGTAACTGCTTATGCCTCCGGCTTTAAGGGCAACAATTTCGTTGTCGCTTGACATACGGAAAAAGGTTAAAAGAACAGTCATCATTGTGGACATGGGGATTACGAACTCAAGAAAATGCGGCATTGAATATATAAGCAGCAGCATAACATCAAACAGACTGATCCTGTAATTTACGATCATATTTGTAATATCAAGTATCTTTGTCAGCAGAAAAATAAAGTTGAAAAACAAAAGACTGATGACGAAAGGAGGGATCATCTCTTTGAAAATATATTTATATATAATGGAGTTGATTGTCATAAACAACTTATATCGTAAGATTACCGTTTAGGCCATATTCTTGTTGTTGAACTGCGATTGATAGAGTTTGTAATATTCTTTCTTGAGAGAAATCAGCTCTTCATGTTTTCCTTCTTCCACAATCCTGCCTTTAATTATAACAACTATTCTGTTTGCATAACCAATAGTTGAAAGCCTGTGGGCAATAACGAATGTAGCTCTTCCCTTCATAAGATTTTCAAGCGCTTTCTGAACAAGCATCTCAGATTCGGTATCCAGAGAAGAAGTCGCTTCATCAAGTATTAATATCGGAGCGTCTTTTAAAAGAGCGCGTGCTATACATATGCGCTGCTTTTCTCCGCCCGAAAGACGACTTCCAAGCTCTCCGATTTTTGTGTCAAATTTGTCAGGAAAACTCCGGATAAAATCATATGCATATGCAGCTTTTGCAGCTCGTTCTATATCTTCATTTAAGGCATTTCGATTGCCATAGGCTATATTATTTCTGATGGTATCATTAAAAAGTATGGGCTCCTGTGTAACTATTGCTATCTGCTTTCGGAGAGAAGAAATTGAAGCTTCCCTGATATCAGCGCTATCTATAAGGACAGCTCCTTTGCTTACGTCATAGAATCTGGGTACAAGATTAACAAGAGAGGTTTTTCCTCCTCCGCTCATTCCAACCAGCGCCAGAATTTCTCCGGGCCGTACATCCAGGTTAATGTTTTTTAATACCATTTGATTGTCGTATTTAAAGAAGACATTACGAAAAGTTATCCTGTGAAATCCGGATTTTATTTTAACAGGATTTTTTTGTTCTATTATATCAGATTCCCTCTCAAGGATATCATAGATTCTGTCAGTGGCGGCAAGACCCTGCTGTACTGCATTGTTAAGCTTGCTCAGTTTTTTTACCGGACCGTAAAGCATCAGGACAGCACCCATGAAAGAGAAAAATGTTCCGGCTGACGAGGTGCCTGCAATCACTTTGTAGCCACCGTACCATATGACAAATGCTATTCCAATCCCTCCAAGAAATTCCATTACCGGTGAGGAAAGCGCTTTGGCTGCAACCGCTTTTAGCTCAAGATTGAAAAGGTTGAGTGTTTCTTTAAAGAAACGATGCTTTTCATATTCCTCCATTCCGAATGCTTTAACTATCTTATTTCCTGCAAATGTTTCGTGAAGAAAAGAAGTCAGCTCGGCCATTGATTCCTGGGTTCCTGTGGTTACCTTGCGCACACGTCTTCCCAGCGATACAATAGGGAAGAAAGCAACAGGCAATACTATAAAAGCGAACAATGCCATCTTCCAGTCTCTGTAAAATATTACTGTTGTTAAACCCGCTATGGTAAAGCAGTCTCTCAGAGACCCTGTGATCGCAGTTGAAACCATAGTCTTGATGATATTAACGTCGTTGGTAATGCGGGAGATCAAAACACCTGTTTTTTCTTTGTGAAAAAAGGAAAGCGGAAGATTCTGAATTTTGCCATAGAGACCGTTTCTAAGTCGTCTTATTATATTTTGCCCTACATAATTCATAAGATATTCCTGACCGTACATTGCGATGCCAAGCGAAAAGTATATAATGATAACGGCAAAAGGAATAAGCTTAAGCATAGCTATATCTTTGTTGATAAATATATCATCAACTACAGGTTTTATCAGAAATGGTATGGCTGAATTTGCAGCAGCCATCACAAGCATGCATAACATCGCCAGAAAAAGCTTGGACCAGTTGTCTTTTATAAGTGATGCCAGGTGCCTGTGTCTGTCTTTTATTATACGTTTTTGTTCTTGTTTCCTGATTTTACTCATGTTGTATAGTCTATATCTTAATGAATTTATTTCTATGATTAAAGCAACTGTCAGCCTCTTTGGTAAGGCCGTTCAGTTCTTTTTCAAGGAGGGCACGGTACCTCATTAAATCATCTTTGCCGGCATCCCTGGGAACAAAGAATGGATTGCCATAAATACCCAGGCATGTTGTAAAAGGATACGGAAGAATAAAGCGATCCCAGCTTGCGAAAACTTTTATTCTTTTTGCACTGTAGCTGAAAGGCAAAATAGGGCGTCCGGTTTCTCTTGCCAAAATGATTATTCCTAACTTGACTTTGAATTTTGGCCCCTGGGGTCCATCCGGTATAATTAAACCGGGCCTTTGTTTTTTTTTAATATTCTTAATCAGCTTTGATAATGCTTTAATCCCGCCTTTTGTTGTTGAACCGCGAAAAGCTTCATGTCCTTGTCTTTTAAGTATTCTTGCCACAAATTCACCGTCTTTTGAACCGCTTACCATAGCGGTTCCAGCCAATCCCCTGCTCAGATAGTTCAGAAGCAGAAGCCTTGAGTGCCATGCCGCATAAATAAATTTTCTTGAGTTAATAATTGGCCTTACTTTTTCAAATCCTCTCAATTTTATATTCATTGTATAAAATAGAATATCAATTAAAAACTTGCCAAAAATACTGACAAGTTTCCATTTGATTTCAACGAGGTTATCTATTGCCTTAATTTTTCTTCTCCATCATTTTTAAAGCTATTTTAGCTACCCGCTCTGATGCACCAGTTCCGCCCAGCATGTCTCTTATTTCAAAAAGCTTTTTCCTTAGCTTTTGCAGCCCGTTGGTATCATTTAACATATTAAAAACAGTATCTGCTATATTTTCAGGAGATGCCTTATCCTGCAATAATTCCGGAACAATATTTTTCCCTGCAATAAGGTTTACAAGGCCGAAATTTTTAACCTGTACCATTAATTTGCCCAGCCAGTAAGTCACAGAAGATACCTTATAAATTATTACCGTTGGAGTTCCGGTAATCGCGGCTTCTAATGTAACAGTACCTGAAGCAGCCACAACTATTTTGCACATTTTAAAGACGTTTTTAATATCTCCTGTCGCTATCTGATAATTACATATTCCTTTATGCTTTTTTAATATTTTTTCAACCTGTTTTCTTTCAACAGAGGGCGCACTGGAAATTATGAATTTTATGTTCTTGAGTCTGTTTTGTAGAATCCTGGCGGCTTCAAGCATTACTGGAAGATGTCTTATAACCTCTCCGTCACGGGAACCAGGCAGAATGCCTATAACCGGCATTTTATGATTTTCATTTCCAACTGTTTCCAACGTGTCTGACTGACGGAGATCGTTTTGAGTATAATTGTCCAGCAAGGGATGGCCTACAAAGGTTGCCGGCACTTTGTGTTTTTTGTAAAAGTCTTCCTCAAAGGGCAGGATAACTGCAATATGATTTACAAGTTCCCGAATTATTTTGACGCGGCCAGGTCTCCAAGCCCAAACCTGAGGACTGATATAATATAAAACAGGTATATTGAGCTTTTTAGAGGCTGCTGCAATTTTAAGGTTAAAGTCGGGGAAATCTATTAATATAACAAGGTCCGGCTTAATACTTTTTAAGTGTCTTTTGACATTGGCAATCGCCTTAAAAAGATTTGGTATTTTGGAAAACACCTCGGTTATCCCGACAACAGACAGCTCGGATGCATCAACAATGATTTCGACTCCAGCATCCCTGAGCGCTTGTCCCCCGATGCCTGAAAAATATATCTTATTGTTTTTATTGCATATAGCACTTACAAGCTTTGACCCGTGAAGATCGCCGGAAGCTTCACCGGCTATAATCATAATATGTTTCGGTTTCATATAATAAGTTAAATTTTATTCAGGTTTTTTGGGCTACCAACTTAAGGCGGGACATTCTGTAATTTTAATAAATTATGCATGGTGCATTCTATGCAACATGGTGATGCTACATGGATATGTTATGTCAATCTTGGACAATTGATGTTTTACGATAATCAAGAACAAAAAGTTCGAAAGTGTTCCGCCTTAAGTTGGTAGCCGGTTTTTGGTTACAGAAGGCTTTTGTTAGACTTGCTGATCTGATTCATAATGCTTAAAGCTGTCTTTAAAGCATCGCGTCCCATTAGTCCAGTAACTTCAGGGACATTACGATTTTGTACCGATTTTACAAAGGATTTAAGCTCATCTTCCAGAGCGTCACTTTTTGTAAAGCAGAGCTGTTTTATTTCCATACCAGGGATAAGGCTGTTTGAACTTTTTTCGTTTTGTCTGATTACGCTTATTTCATGATTTGCAAAATCAACAGAAACATATGCATTTTTTTGGAACAACCTGATTTTTCTTTCATTTTTTGTTGAAATTCTGCTTGCCGTAACATTTGCGACACATCCATTTTCAAATTCCAAACGAGCATTTGCTATATCAACATTTTTTGAGATTACAGGTATGCCTGCTGCGTGAATGCTTTTTATGCCATGCCTGACAAAGTTAAGAATTATATCTATATCATGAATCATGAGGTCCAGAACCACGCTGACATCGGTGCATCTTTTTTTATATATGCTCAAACGATGTGATTCTATAAACCTTGGATTTTTAACAATATCCTGAAGAGCGACAACAGCGGGATTGAACCTTTCAAGATGCCCGACCTGTATAATAAGGCCATTTGATTCCGCAATTTTAATTAGTTCGTCAGCTTCTTCAAGGGTTGTTGTTATCGGCTTTTCGATAAGAACATCAATGCCATTTTCAAGAAAATTTTTGCTGACGGCAAAGTGGACAGGCGTAGGAACGACTATACTCACAGCATCAACTTTTTCGAATAGATCTTTATAGTTTGTATATGCAGATACGCCTAGAGTTGCCGCTGTGTTTTCGGCATTTTCTTTTTCTATATCAACAACGCCGACAAGTTCAACTTCATCCATTCCTGCATACTTTTCAGCATGAAATTTTCCAAGATAACCCGTACCAATTACACCAACACGAAGTTTTTTCATTTATTGTTCCGTTCTATGATTTATAGCAACAATAGCAAGCCCAAACCTGTCTGCCAATGCTATCATTTTTTCCCTGTCAAAAACAACGGCCTTTCCTGCTTCAATAGCCAGAGCCTTTGCGCCTGCTTCATGCATGGTACTGATTGTCTGAGCGCCGATAGCGGGCATATCAAACCTGACATCCTGATTTGGTTTGCAAACCTTAACAACAACAGCGGTTCCATTGCCAAGTTTTCCGCCTCTTTTTATTGTGGCATCAGTTCCGTCAATAGCCTCTACCGCAAGGACTGATCCGCCCCCCACAACAACGCATTGACCTATGTCAAGCCTTCCAATTTCCTTTGCATATTTCCAGCCCAGGTCAATATCGACTTTTTCTGATCTGGTTGGCTTTCGTTTTGTCCAGCATCCTTCCTGAGCCAGAATGTCGGGCAGTAAGAATGTTGAAGCCCTTATTTTGATGCCCTCTTTTTCAAGGGTTCTGGCAAAGGCACTCAAAATTCCATCATCATGTGTATGGATCATACCGGCAAAAAGCGAGATTGCTTTCATATCCGGTTTTAAATCTTTAAAATCCGAAAATATACTTGTCTTACGAATGGCGCCCATCATGACAGCTTCGCTTATATCGTGTTTTTTAAAAAAATTGATGAGACGCTTCAACTGCCCCAGATGCATCCATTCTATTCCATCAACGTGGTCTTTCAGACTCTTGTCAGCCTCATTCAAAAAAGCTGCAGTATAAACAGAAAATCCTTTTGATTTTGCTTTTTTTGAAAAAATTATGGGGAACTGGCCGCTCCCCGCAATTAGACCTATCCGCATAAATTAATCCCTGACCCCTGATTTTTATTCATCTTGTTATTCCTCGCTGAGATGATTTAATAAAATCTATAAAGTGAACTACTTCAGGAATCTGTTCCACTTCAGCCCTTACTCTCTCTATAGCCTCATTTATTGTAATGCCTATTCGAAAAATAATTCTGTAAGCTTTTTTTAATAATTTGAGTTTATTTTGAGAAAAGCCATTTCGCTTCAGCCCCACACCGTTTAAGCCGTGAAGTCTGGCTCTGTCGCCTGCCGCAATAACATAGGGCGGTATGTCTTTTACAACCGCTGATTTTCCTCCCACAAAAGCATAGTCACCTATTCTTACGAACTGGTGAATAGCTACAAGTCCTCCAATGGTTGCATAATCACCAATTGTAATATGTCCTCCAAGCGTTGCATTGTTTGACATGACGACTTTTCGACCGATTTTGCAGTCATGGGCAATGTGAGTATAAGCCATCAGGAAATTTTCCTCGCCGACTTCAGTTATGCCGCCGCCAAATCCTGTTCCTCTGTGAATTGTAACAAACTCACGTATAATTGTTTTACGCCCGATGTTGACATAGGTTTTTTCGCCTTTAAACTTTAATGACTGTGGAGCAGCGCCAATTGCTGCATACTGAAATATATGACATTCCGGCCCCATGGTAACATAATGTTCAATCACTACATGGGGACCTATTATTGTTCCAGCTCCGATTGAAACATTTTCTCCAATAATCGAATACGGACCGACTTCTACGGTGGAGTCCAATTCAGCTTTGGGATCAATAATTGCGGTTGGATGTATCATGCTTTTTCTCCAATACTGGCCATAAATTCAGCTTCAGCAACGACTTTTTCGTCTACAAATGCGGTGCCTGACATTTTAACTGCCTTTGTTTTCTGCTTCAGTATTTTGATTTCAAGCAAAAGCTGGTCGCCCGGTAAAACAGGCTTTCTGAATTTGACTTTATCAATTCCCATAAAATATATAAGAGCGCCATGCTTTTCCTCTGGCATGGATATAAAAACCAGTACACCGCCCGCCTGAGCCATAGCCTCTATTATAAGTACGCCCGGCATAATAGGAGAGCCCGGAAAATGCCCCTGGAAAAACGGTTCATTTATGCTGACATTTTTGAGGGCGACAATTTTTTCATCAGGTACAAGTTCAAGTATTCGATCAACCAGAAGAAATGGATAGCGATGAGGAAGCAAACTCATTATTTTTTGGATATCATATTCATTATTCATTGTTTTTCTCCTGTCGCGTAGTCGTTCATGGTTAACAGTTCACGGTTAAAATGCTTCAGCCCCAACCAAGTTTCTTCTCAATTTTATTTAATTTCTTTTCAATTTTAGATAGCCTTTTACTGAGTTCCGGAAGCATAGGTATAATCCTCTGCATCCTCAGCCACACTCTGTGAGGCATTGCAGGTGTTCCGGATACGATCTGGTTATCCGGGACAGACTTTGCAACACCTGCCTTAGGGCCTACAGTGACATTGTCACCAACTGTTATGTGTCCGGATATTGCTGCCTGTCCTGCAATTGTTGCATGTTCGCCTATGACTACGCTTCCTGCAATTGCGACTTGTGCTACGAGCAAAGTGTTTTTCCCTACAGTAACATTGTGTCCAATTTGTACAAGATTGTCTGTCTTAACGCCCCGGCAAATCCAGGTTTTACCAAAAGTTGCTCTGTCGATTGTATTACATGCTCCAATTTCAACATCATCATCTATTTGAACGATACCTGTCTGAGGGATTTTACGATATTTATCCCCATCAGGAGCAAAACCATATCCATCACTTCCAATTACTGATCCGGCATGAATTATAACTCTGCTTCCGATCCTGCATCTTTCACATACAGTCACATTCGGGTATATTAATACATCATCTCCAATTTCAACATCATCTCCAATAACTGCGTTAGGATGCAGGATAACATTTTCTCCAAGCACAACATTATTGCCAATTACAACAAAAGGAGCGATGGAAACATTTTTTCCGCATACAAAATTATTGCCGATATAGGCAGTTGAACATATTCCGTCAGAACTATTAGAGTAGTCCGGCCTGGAAGGCGGATGAAAAAGAGCCATTGTTTTTGCAAAAGAAACACGAGGATTATCTACTATTAAAATATTTTTTGAAGACTCTCCAAAGCCTGATGGAACAATAACAGCCCCGGCATTCGTATCATCTATTCTTTTTAATAGTTTTTTATTATCAGCAAATGTTATATTATCAGCAGACGCCTCATTAAAGGAGGCCACGCCAGTAATAATTTTTTCAGAATTGCCCTTAAAGCTGCCTCCGACAACTTCTACTATCTTTTTAAGGGATATTCTCATGATCATATACCCATTATGTAAGCGTTCACGGAGCCTTGAAATTAGAAATTTGGCATTCATGATTTTGTACTGTTCTTTCCAATTTCAAGCCGTGAACGGCTACCCCATTATTTTGTTTTTGTGGCTTACTTTTTGTCTTTTTTAGCCTGCTGTGCAACCTTATCATTGTATAGCGGGATCAGTTTGTCTGTTATATCTATTGTAGTGGGTGAATACAAAACACCGGCTTCTCGTTTCTCAACAATAAGGAGATATCCTTCTTTTTTTCCTATTTCCTCAATAAGCTCAAAAACATCTTTTTTTATACGATTAACAAGCCTGTTGTTTAAAATTTTGAATTCTTCCTTATATTTTTTTTCAAGAGATTTAAAATCATTAATTTTAATTCTGAATTCACGTTCTTTCTCTTCGCGCATTTCACTGCTCATAACCAGGACTTCGCGCTCAAGTCTCTTTTTTAACTCTTCTAATTCGGATCCTTTTTTCTTGAGATCAGTCTCCATTTTTTCGCCCTGGCTTTTGATTTTCGTCTGTGCGGATTTGCCTGCACTTGATACCTCAAGAATTCTCTGAAAATCAACCACTCCAATCTTGGCAACATCTGCGCCATATGACAAAGTAAGTGAAAACAAAAATAAGATTGCAGCAGCAGAAGCTATTTTTGTGGTTTTCATTTTGTCCCCCTTAAAATTTCTAAAACAATAAATTAGTTGAGTCGTTAACCACTCGACTACTCAACCAGTTAAAACGCTGTTCCCATTGTAAAGTCCCAGCTACCGCCTGTATCCTCTCCCTCTTCAGGATCCAGTATATATCCATTTTCAAGGCGGATAGGACCTATGGGAGAATACCATCTAAAACCATATCCAACACTTTTTCGCATATCGCCCAGTTTTATGCTTTCACCAGAGCCATATACGTTGCCGGTATCATAAAATATAATACCGACGATTCCTGCTTTTTTGATTAAAGGAAATACAAATTCGATGTTAAACTGGAGATATGTTTCTCCTCCAATCTCAGCACCATCTTCATCTGTAACATGAATATCCTGCCAGTCAAATCCGCGCATTGAATTCATGCCGCCAAGATAGAAGCGTTCGTAATCCGGGAGTTTTTTCCCGGAGCTTTCTCTTACATAGCCTATTTCACCGTGCAGAAAGCCAACAGTTCCCCAGAATAGAGGTATATACCAGCCTGTTTCCGCCAGATATTTTGTAAAGCCTATATCACCGCCAATACCTGCATATTCCAAACTTATCCTGTGATTCTGGCCTTCAGAGGGATTAAAAATCCTGTCCCTCGAATCATAACCCAGTATGGTGGATATACTGCTTAAAACATTTTCGCCTTCCATTTCCCAGATACTTTCTGACGCGTCGTCTTCAATATTGGAAATATCACCAATCTCATATTTATATGATAAATAGAGTCTTGTAAAATCAAAGACCGGATACCCGAACCTCACACCGCCGCCTTTACTGCCCTTATCGTATGAGTCATAATCTGTCTCCCTTTTGTAAAGATCAAAACCTGCTGATAATGGAATATCAAAAAGCCATGGTTCTGTAAAACTTAAGGTGTATTTGTTTGTTACTCCTCCAATTTGTCCTTGCAGCTTTAGAATCTGGCCCCGTCCGAAAAGATTTCTCTGGGATACGGATGCCATGACAAACAGATTTTCAACGCTGCTGTAACCGCCCCCAAAACTAAAAGTGCCGGTCGGCTTTTCAGAAACATCAATTTTCAATATCATCCTGTCATCTGAGCGTCCCTGTATTGTATTAACCTTAATATCCTCGAAGAAGTCAAGCCGGTAGAGATTACGCATCCCTCTTTTTAATCGACGCCCGCTGAAAAGTTCCTGCTCATAAACCTTAAGCTCGCGGCGTATGACCTTATCCCTTGTTTTTGTGTTTCCGGCAATAATAATTTTTTCAAAATATACCTGTTTTCCTTTTTTAATAACATAAATGATGTTTACCATAAGTTGATCAAAATTTTTGTCAATACGTGGTGTTATTTCCGCGTGTGCGTATCCTTCGTCAGAGTATATATCTGTAAGGGCAAGTACATCATTTCGAACAACTTCACGGTTGAAAAACTCTTCTTTTTTTATCTTAAGTTTTTTGGCCAATTCTTCTTTTGACAGAACTATGTCTCCTTTGATATCAACCTTTCCAACCTTGAACCGTGGTCCTTCATCTATTTTTATCGTGATATATATCCACTTGTCCTTATATTCGATCTGCGGTTCTCCAATCCTGGCCTGTATATATCCGTTATTATGATGAAAAGCCAAAAGCCTGGCAATGTCCTGATTAAGGTCTTCTATATTCAGCTCTCCGGATGAAGTTAGCCACGAAAAAAAACCCTTTTCCGACGTTCTCATCAGCCCTTTGAGTTTGTCGCTGTCAAATGCATTGTTTCCTTCCAGTATTATTTTTTTTATTTGAATTTTTTCGCCTTCTTCAATGATAAATTCAAGGTCTGCCTGATTGTGTTCAAGTTGCTTTAAATCGTAATCCACTTTAATATTATGATAGTTTTTTTCCTTATACAGTTCTTCTATCTGTTTGATATTATTGTTTATTTTAAATATATTTAAAATTGAGCCCGTTTTGATGTTTAAATATTCCCTTATTTCTTCATCTTCATAAACTTTATTGCCTTTAATGTTGATTACCCTGATAGTCGGTTTTTCTTTGACTTTGAATATAATTATTTTTCCTTCAGGTTTATCATTAGACCCAATTCTTATATCCTCAAAATAACCCATTGAATATACAGATTTTAAGTCCTCTGAAATCTTTTTGGCATTAAAGATGTCGCCTTGTTTTGTTTTTATGTATTTTTTTATGGCATCAGTTTCTATTCGTTTATTTCCTTCAACAAGCACCTCAGCAACTTTTTTCTGCCTGAAAACCCTCATCCCAAGATTTTTGGCGAGTTTTTTTACGCTTCCGAACAGATTTTCTACATCTTCTCCTTCAATAAATAAAATGTTTGGCGGCTCATTATTAAAAGATTCTATCATTTTTGCGTCTAAGCTGAATTTTTGCCCCAGCCAGGTCATACTTCCCCAGACAACATAATCAGCTCCGCTCTTAATGCCGAGATTTTTTATTCCGGCTACGTTTTTTGGCTGATTTTCCAATGAAAAATCCGGGATGCTGTTGGTTTCTATCACAATAGCGCCGTTCTGTTTAAAATGGTTTTTTAATACCTCCTGGATTTCAGTTTCAAGATATGACAGGTCTTGTTGTGAGTGAATTTCAAAAGGCATCACCAAGACTCTAACTGTTTCCAGAGAATATACTCCAGCCGGAAAAAATAAAATTATTGCCATTATAAGCAGGTTTAAAGATTTTTGCATAAAGAACACTTATCTCGTTTTCACAAGTTTTCCGTCAATAATGGTCAGGTTCTGCGACATGCACGATGCAAGCTCCAGGTTGTGTGTTACCACCACCAGTGCCATCCGGAATTCCTGGTTCAGCTCCAGAAGAAGTTCGTGAACCTGTTCGCTGTTTTTTTTGTCAAGATTACCGGTAGGCTCATCCGCGAGGAGAATGGCAGGCCTGAGGATTAATGCCCTTGCCAGGGCAACTCTCTGCTGTTCGCCTCCGGATAGTTTTCCCACCCTTTGAAAAAGCCGGTCTCTTAATCCTACTTTTACCAGTATTTCCTCTGCCGCCTCCCTGGAACTATCCTTACTGAGACCCTTGATAAGCGCTGGCATCATTGTATTTTCAATAGCGCTGAACTCCGGGAGAAGATGATGAAACTGGAAAACAAAGCCAACAAATTCGTTGCGGAATTGAGCTAATTTGTCATCATTAAAGAGAAAAACATCATCTCCTTTAAAAAAAAGATTTCCGCTGTCAGGCCGATCAAGAGTGCCGAATATATGTAGAAGAGTCGATTTTCCAATTCCGGATGCACCAACAACAGCTATTGTTTCACCGACATTCAGATTAAAGTATAAATTTTTCAGGATTTCGATACTGGCGCCACTGTTGTTGAAACTTTTGCAGATGTTTTTGGCGGCTATTAAATGAGCTGAAGCAGAATTGCTGTTAACCATAACGAAGTGCCTCAACAGGATCAAGTCTGGATGCCTGCCTTGCGGGATAGAGTGTTGCTAAAAAACTGATTGCCATTGCTGCAGAGGCTATCATAACAACATCTAAAAGCTCAAGTTTTACGGGGAGGGTTGTAATATAGTATATGTCGCCTGGAAGTTCGATGAACTGGTAATACTTTAGCACTGTACACAGAATAAATCCCAGGCATACTCCAAGAATGGTTCCTATAGATCCGATTACTATACCTTTAAAGACAAAAATTTTTCTGATACTTTTATTTGTGGCGCCCATGGCTTTTAGGATAGCAATGTCCCTGGTCTTTTCCATAACCATCATGATGAGCGTGCTGGCAATATTAAAGGCCGCAACAAGAACAATAAGCGCCAGAATGATAAACATAACCGTTTTTTCCAGCTTGAGCGCTGAAAACAGGTTTTGATTCATCTGCATCCAGTCCCTTGCCCAGTACTGAAATCCAAGCTCTTTGACTATTCTGCCCGCAATATTTCCGGCATTGTAAATGTCGTTAACACGGACTTCAATTCCGTTTACGGAATCTCCCATGCGCAAAATTTTCTGGGCATCTTTTATATGTATGTAAGCCAGTGATTTGTCATATTCATACATGCCTGACTCAAATAACCCTGCCACCTTAAACCGTTTCATCGTCGGTATGTGTCCTATTGGAGAAATCATTCCCCTCGGTGATATCAGGTAAACAGAGTCGCCCTGCATTACTCCTAAATTTTTAGCAAGTTCTTTGCCTAAAATTAAAGCCGGCATGGTAATGGATGTACTTTCCATTTGAGCTGTTGCTTTAAGATTTTTCAGGGCAACCTTGTCGAGATTTTTTATAACCCTGTCTGCTGAATCAGGATCTATTCCTCTTAACACAGCACCTGATAGCGATAATGAGGAACGAAGTATAACCTGGGAATTAATAAAAGGAGTGGCTGCTTCAACTCCGTCGGTATTTTCCACATGTTCCAGTATGCTGCGATAGTCGGAAAAAGGAACATTATGGCGCATAATGACTATATGCGATTCAACTCCAAGTATGCGTGATTTAAGGTCATATTCAAAGCCGGTCATGACGGCAATTACCACAATCAGGGCCATAACACCAACTGTAACACCTGCTATGGAAAGAATGGTAATCAGCGAAATAAAGGCTTGTTTCTGCTTGGCTCTTAGATAGCGACGCCCTATAAAAAATTCAAAAGACATAATAAATAATAAATTTAAACCTTTGGCTTCATGTGTGGGAAAAGAATAACTTCACGGATAGAGGCTGAATCTGTAAGGAGCATAGCAACCCTGTCTATTCCTATTCCCTCGCCTGCAGCCGGTGGCATACCATATTCAAGGGCTTTGAGGTAGTCTTCATCCATGAAGTGCGCTTCCTCATCACCAGCCTCTCTGTCTGCAACCTGCTGGAGAAACCGATTTTTTTGATCCTCAGGATCATTTATCTCCGAAAATCCATTGGCAATTTCATGCCCTGCAATGAAAAGTTCAAACCTGTCTGTAAGTTCGCTGTCTTTTTCGTTCTTTCTGGAAAGAGGAGAAATTTCTACAGGATATCCTGTTATAAATGTCGGCTGTATTAGTTTTGGTTCCACCAGAACATCGAACAGTTTTGCTATTACTTTTCCGAGATACCTGGTTTTTGTAATTTTGATTGACTTTGAAGAGGCAAATTCAATGAGTTTTTCTTTATCTTTTAAAAGGCCTGGATCTATGCCTCCAATTGTTTCCAGGGCAGATGCAAGGGTCATCCTGTTCCACTTGCCTCCCAGATCAATGGTGTTGTCCTGGTAAGTTATTACTGTTGATCCTGTAACCTTCATGGCCATATAAGCGAACATTTCTTCTGTTAATTCTATAAGGTCGTCGTGAGTTGCATATGCCTGATAGAACTCCAGCATTGTAAATTCAGGATTATGCCTGGTTGAAATCCCTTCATTTCTGAAATTTCTGTTTATCTCAAAAACCCTTTCAAAACCACCTACAACAAGTCGTTTTAAATACAGTTCAGGGGCAATGCGCAAAAAAAGATCCATGTCCAGCGCATTATGGTGAGTTGTAAATGGTGCAGCCTCTGCCCCGCCAGGGATAGGCTGCATCATAGGAGTTTCTACCTCAAGAAAATCCCTGCCAAGAAAAAATGTACGCATAGCCTGAATTATACGGCTTCTTTTTATAAATATTTCACGCACATCCGGATTCATAATTAAATCAATATAGCGCTGGCGATAGCGCTTTTCAGGATCTTTAAGCCCGTGAAATTTTTCCGGAAGAGGCCTTATTGCCTTTGTGATAAGCTTCAGCTCATTTGCCATAAGAGTCCACTCGCCCGTTCTGGTTTTGAAAACCCCTCCTTTTAAGCCAACAAAATCACCGATATCCAGCTTTTTAAAGATATCGTAAGCCTGATCACCTATTTTATCTTTCCTAATATATGCCTGAAACAGTCCTGTTCTATCCCTGAACCTGATAAAAGCTGCCTTTCCAAAACGATTTATAGCCATCATTCGGCCTGCAACGGAAAAGACAGCATCATCTTCTTCAATCGAATTCGGGGACTCTTCTATGGCATTGCTCAAAGCCTTAACAGTATGGGAAACAATAAAATCATTCGGGAACAGCTTTATATTATTGTTTTTTAATTCAGTGAGTTTTTTCCTTCGTCTCTCAATTGTATCGCTTGTTTTATCCATTTCTACTCAATGTTCGCTTTAAAATATAGTGATCAGTATGTTTTTCTCAATAGACTTTCGCAACCCATTAAATTTTGCGACACCGCTAAATCATGATAACTTTTTAGTGTCACAAACTTTTTTATTACCTGATTGCCGATCCATAACCCACAGTAAACGCTTACAAAAAGGTTAAGCTGATTCTGCTAACCTGATTTATAGATATATGTCAATATTAAGTTGTTCAAGTTGGAGAACCCTAACTAATTTACCATAGCGGCCATCTTGAATATGGGCAGATACATTGCTATGACAAGGCCTCCAATGGTAACGCCCAGAAAAACCAGCATAAACGGCTCTATCATTGCTGTCATGTTTTCAACTGCCTGATCAACTTCTTCGTCATAAAAATCAGCGATTTTTGACAGCATTTCATCCAGAGAGCCGGTGGATTCGCCGACCGCGATCATCTGGCATACCATCGAAGGGAATACTCCGCTTTGAGAAAGAGGTTCCGACATTGTACGACCCTCCTCTATAGCGGAACCTACGTTGCATACAGCTTTTTCAATTGTTTTGTTGCCTGCTGTTTTTGCTACGATATCCAGTGCATCTAAAATAGAAACTCCGCTGGTGAGCATAGTGCTCATGGTTCGTGTGAATTTGGCTACTGCGACTTTGCGTATCAGCATTCCGACTACCGGTAGTTCGAGGAATAAGTTATCTAAAAAAATTCTTCCTTTTTTAGTATTATAATACTTTTTTACGGCAAATATCGTTAAACCGGAAAATCCTATTATATACAGTATATTGTTTTTTACAAAATCGCTCACAGAGACAACAATTTGAGTGGGAAGGGGCAGACTGCCCCCCATGCCTTTAAACATTTCTTTAAATACGGGAATAACAAATACCATTATTACAGCAATTACGGCTATAGCTATTAAAAACGTTATGAGCGGGTATATCATTGCGCCTTTCACCTGGCTTTTAAGCTTTGCCGATTTTTCCATGTAATGTGATAATCTCTTAAGAATAGTATCAATCATCCCGCCCGCTTCACCGGCAGCAATCATGTTTATAAAGAGCTCGTCAAATTGTTTGGGATGCTTTTTTAAAGCGTCTGCAAGAGTTTCTCCGCCTTCCACCGATTCCTTTATATTTTTCAACATATTTTTAAATGTTTTGTTTTCCTGCTGGGAATAGAGTATTTCAAGACACTGAATTATCGGAAGGCCCGCGTCAATCATAGTGGAAAACTGCCTGCAAAAAATTATTACATCAGATTGTTTGACTTTAGGTTGAAGAAAGGAAATGTTCTCAAACAGATCTTTTGGTTTTTGCTTGATCTTAGTCGGAGTTATCCTGAGTTTGGCAAGATTGGCCCTTACAATCTCTTTATTGGGGGCATCCATTTCCCCCTTTTTAGTCTCATTTCCCCTGTCTTTCCCTTTCCACTGAAAAACTGGCATAATCAATCTTTCCTTATTGCGACAGTGCACGGTTGTCGGTTTACAGTTTTATGTTTTGATCAACTGTCAAACGTATAAAAGGCGCCTCTTGGCATATTTTTTTTTACGATTAACCCCTTTTCAATAAGAGCGTCAAGATGCCTGTATATTTCTTCAAGGCTGTTATCCGAAATTTTTGAAATATCTTCAGCAGTACATGGCCTTCTTTTTATGATGGATAAAAGATAGTTGCAGTCATTTTTATTAAGAACACCATCATTTGACATTGAGTCAAGACTTTTTATTACATCGGCCCCGTTTAAATATGATGCCGCATCTAATAAGTCTTTTTTGGAAGCTGGCCTGATCCAGCTTTCAACGCCAGGCCTGTCAAGCGTATTTAATTGAATTTTATCAGGATAAATCAGGCTTAAAGTTTTTTTTATTCTATTAAGCTCATCCCTGTTGTCATTTATTCCAGGCACAAGAAAGACTTCCATCCAGAGTTGTTTTGCAAATTCCTTTCTTAAAGAAACCAGACCTTCGATTATTTCGGGAAGGTCTAACCCTGGATGTGGTCTGTTAATTTTTTTGAAATTTTGTTTTGAAGCAGCATCAAGAGACGCTATTACTATATCAACACCAGAGATTTGTTTTCTAATGTCGGGCTGAAAAAAAAGTGTGCCGTTTGTAAGTAGGGCAATCTTGTATTTTGGGCAATCTTTTTTTATAAAATTTATAATTTCTTTAATTCCTGTGTGAAGGGTGGGTTCGCCGGAACCTGAAAAGGTTATAAAATCCAGTTTTGGATTGCTGGATAAAAAGTCTTTCAGTTCTTCCTGCAGCGGTTCTACTGGTATATATTCCTTGCAGTTCATGGTAAGATTTGTAGTTTTTCCGCACTCACAATAAACGCAATTGAGCGTACATGTTTTGTGAGGCATAAGATCAATGCCCAGAGACAAACCAAGTCGCCGCGAGGGAACCGGTCCGAAAATATATTTGTAGCGCAGATGTTTTTTGTAAGTCATTTACTGTAACTACTCAGGTTTACGGTTGGTTGCATCAACACGTTAAATTTTCATCGCTCTCTAACCTTAGAAGGGTTAACCCGAGTAGTTACCATATTATAACTTAAACAACAATAGCTCTAACCAGCATTTCTCATTTTTTTAAACTATTACTCAGGACATCAAAAAATGTAATCAAAGTTTATTCCATAAAGTTCAGTTACATCATCCAACTCATCGTCTATCACTAAATCAGCTTCCCAATATTTTTCTTCAAATTGCCTCACATGTTTGAAAGCTTCAGAACAATATTCTGAATCAATCTTGTTTCTAAAGGTCTCTTCTAAACGGATACGTTGATCCTTAAAACTTGTCTTATTAGAAAACTGAAGTTTCACCGAAATTAAAGCATAATTATCATGCAACCATGCGTAGCAGCATGTTAATGAAATATTTTTTCAAGGATTTGGTGTGACTGTGGCAAACAGCATCAA
>JAJSZP010000007.1 GCA_030262775.1 Deltaproteobacteria bacterium
ATAAAACAATATAATCAAAAAATAGCTAAGGAAAAAACAAAAGGAGAAAATGGTCCTGAAAAACTACCATATGTTGTTATAATTATTGATGAGCTGGCTGATTTGATGATTGTTGCTTCCAGGGACGTTGAGGTCGCATTGACGCGGCTTGCGCAAATGGCAAGGGCTGCAGGCATACATTTGATACTTGCAACCCAAAGACCCTCAGTGGATGTACTTACAGGAATAATAAAGGCTAATTTCCCGACACGTCTTTCCTTCCAGGTCTCTTCCAAAACAGATTCGAGAACAATAATTGATACAAATGGAGCAGAAAATCTTCTGGGAAACGGAGACATGCTTTTTTTGCCTCCTGGAACAGCCAAGCTCCAGCGCATACACGGTGCATATATCTCAGAAGAAGAGATTGCCGGGATAACCGAGTTTTTGAAAGAACAGGAAACCCCTGAATATGATCATGCAGTAATAACTGAATTTGAAAAAGAAAAAGCCTCATCTGAAGATCTTGAACATGATGAAAAATATGATGAGGCTATAGCGCTTATTACTAACACCGGGCATGCTTCCATATCCATGATACAGCGCCATTTGCGTATAGGATATAACAGGGCCGCACGAATTATAGAAATAATGGAGAAAGAGGGTGTTGTCGGCCCTTCAGATGGCGTAAAACCAAGAGAAGTTTTTGTCCGCAGTTACGATAACATACCTTAGATACCCCCAGCACAAGCTACGGAAAATTAAGGATGCGAAAAAAAAATCCATTAGTAAGCGTAATAATCCCCACATATAATCGTGGCTGGATACTTAAAAAGGCTATAGATTCAGTGCTGGCCCAGAATTTTACGGATTTTGAGCTGATTGTTGTAAATGATGGATCAACTGATAACACCCAGGACATCCTGAATTTATACAAAGAAGATATAATTGTTTTACAGCAGGATAATAAAGGAGTAAGCGCTGCAAGGAACAGGGGCATAGCTTCGGCATCAGGGCTGTTTATTGCTTTTTTAGATTCAGATGATTTATGGCTGCCGAAGAAACTGTCTATACATGTTGATTTTTTCAATGCAAATCCTGATGCTTTGATTTGTCAGACAGAAGAAATATGGGTAAGAAACGGCCTAAGGGTCAATCCTAAAAAGCGGCACAAGAAATTATCCGGAGATATTTTCGAACCTTCACTTTATCTGTGCCTTGTCAGTCCTTCTGCGGTAATGATAAAACGCAATCTTTTTGAAAAAACAGGCATGTTTGATGAAAGTCTTTTGGCCTGCGAGGACTATGATATGTGGCTCAGGGTAAGTTGCAGATACCCTGTATATCTCATAGATATTCCGTTGATAATAAAAAGAGGCGGACATGATGACCAGCTCTCCAGATCTTCCGGCCTGGACAGGTACCGAATACAGTCTTTAAAAAAGATTATTGATAGTAATTTGCTGACAGAAGACCAGGAGACAGCAGTTATAAAGGCCATGAAGGAAAAGTGTACAATATATGCCAATGGCTGTTTCAAGCGAGGCCACAAAAAAAAAGCTTTATACTACAATGATCTCGTGGGAAGTTATCTCTTGACCCCTTGATTTTCATGGCAAATGTGACTTCAATGTAATTACTCATAAGATCAAAGAGGTAATATATGAAAGAGCGTATTGTAAAAATTGACAACTCCCATGCCCCCTCTGCTTTTTTTGCTCTTATATCATGGAATCATTCCAGATAACGCAATATTGCTGACGCAGACGATATAGCTCGTGTTTTCTCTTTGCGCCATCGGCTCAATAACGTTCTACTGATTTTCGTCTTGAACCATGCTGGTTCAGAGCTTTATCTTTTTCTGAAATAATGGAGATGCTTTGCTTTTTTGTGGATTTAGGTTTTTATCTTGAACCATAAATTGTCGGATAAGGAAGATTTTCAACAGATTAAAAGACGTATTCAGATCATTTCAGCAGTATGGGATCAGATTCATCTATTAGACAGAAATTTAAGTGCCCGCTGCCCCAGGTTTCCGACAGGTTGCTTTGAGTTTTCAAATTTCTGATTAGAACTATTTGAAACACACATATTTTTTATTGGATTAAAGTGCATTGTATAGTAAATTAAACAGATGGGCTTGAGAATAATAGGGGGTGAGTTAAAGGGAAAAAAGCTTTATACGATACCAGGAACTTTAATAAGGCCGACAGCCGACCGGTTGCGTGAGTCAATATTTAACATACTCTCTTGCCTGGTTAAAGGCACGGTTGTGCTGGATCTGTTTGCTGGAACAGGAGCTCTTGGTATTGAGGCATTGAGTCGCGGGGCGGAATTTGCGGTATTTATAGACAATAATAAGAAAGCCCTATCAGTAGTTGAACGTAACATACAATCATGTGCAGTTGATAACAGATTTAAAATTATCAGAGGGAATATAGTTAAAAATTTGAATTGCATAAAGTCAATGGGTTTGAAATTTGATCTTGTTTTTATGGATCCTCCCTACAACAAGGGTTTTATAGAACCGACTCTGATTAATCTTCATGACAGCGGGTCTCTTGGAAAGGATGTCTGTATTATCGTTGAGCATACTCCTTTTGAGCCTGTTCTGGAAGATTGCAGGCAGTTTGAGCTTGCAGATCAAAGAAAATATGGGAAAACGCTCATTTCATTTATTAAACCTAAGTTAAGCGATTTTTTGGGAAGAAATGTGCCGAGATCTTGATGCAGCAGGATTTGCGAAAAGCATAGGCATACCAATGGATATGTCGAGACTTTTCGCAAGTCCTTGATGCGCAAAAAATTGGTGCAGATCAAGTAAAAAATTGCTCAATTTAGGCTAAGCCAAAGGATTGAAAAACCAATGCAAAGAACAGCCATATATCCCGGTTCATTTGACCCTGTTACAAACGGTCATATAGACATTGTAGAAAGAGGGCTTAAGATTTTTGACAGAATTATTGTAGCAATATTGCGTAATCCGTCAAAAAAAAGTCTGTTTACTGTTGAAGAGCGGAAGGAAATGATAGAAATAAGCTTAAACAAATATTCTAACGTTGAAGTGGATATCTTTGATGGACTTCTTGTCGATTATGCAAAAAAGAGAGACGCAGGTACAATTCTGCGCGGAATGCGAGCTGTATCTGAATTTGAATATGAGTTTCAACTGGCTCTGATGAACCGCAAGCTTAACCGTGAAGTTCAGACTGTTTTTCTTATGACCGGTCTCAGGTGGATTTTTATCAGCTCATCTATAATAAAAGAAGCCGCAAGCTTTAACGGCAACATAAATGGCATGGTGCCTCCAATAGTAAGCAAGAAATTAAAAGAAAAATTTGGCCTCATCTCTTCTAGCAATGAATAGGCAGGCTATATCAACGAAAGAAACAACCGAGGATGAAAAAATGACTATTTCTTTCTCAAAAAATGCAATGTTTGTATTGGAAAAGAGGTATCTGAAAAAAGACAGCAATGGAAATATTGTTGAGACGCCAGAGGAGTTGTTTGCAAGGGTAGCAAAGAGCATTGCCGCTGCAGATAAGATATTTGATCCTAAAGCCAATGTTAATAAGACTGAAAAATTTTTTGTGCAGTTATTGACCAGTCTCTGGTTTATACCCAATTCTCCAACCCTTATGAATGCGGGCCGGCGCCTCGGACAGTTGGCTGCTTGTTTTGTTCTTCCTTTGGAAGATTCAATTGAGAGTGTTTTCGAAACATTGAAACATACTGCCATGATTCATAAAAGCGGGGGTGGTACCGGCTTTTCATTTTCTCGTCTCCGTCCGGAAAAAGATGTTGTTTTGTCTACAGCAGGAATTTCAAGCGGTCCCATTTTATTTATGAATGTTTTTGATGTTGCAACAGAAACCGTCAAGCAGGGTGGCACCCGAAATGGGGCTAATATGGGTGTTCTTCGGGTGGACCACCCTGATATACAAGCCTTTATTGAGTCAAAAAACGATCCCGCCAGATTAAACAATTTCAATATATCAGTTGCTTTAACCAGGACGTTCATGGATTCACTTGAAAAAGATTCGGTTTACGATCTTGTCAATCCTCGGACAGGCCTGGTTATCAAACGCATTTCAGCCAGACAGATATTTGACAATATGGTTGGTTCAGCATGGCAAACCGGAGAGCCGGGAATAATATTTATTGATCGTATAAATGAAATGAATTCCACTCCTCTTCTGGGAAAGATTGAGGCGACAAATCCTTGCGGAGAACAGCCGCTTTTGCCTTACGAGTCGTGTACATTGGGCTCAATTAATCTTTCAGATATGGTAACCGGGAACACCGTTAATAAGAAGCGACTTAAAAAAACTGTTCATTTGGCAGTTCATTTTCTTGATAATGTCATAGAGGTAAATAAATATCCTCTCTCACGCATTGAAAAAATGAGCAAAAGTACAAGAAAGATAGGGCTTGGTGTGATGGGATTTGCCGACATGTTGATAAAACTGGGAATACCCTATGATTCAGATGAGGCTGTTTTACAGGCCGAAGATATTATGTCTTTTATATCGCGGGAATCAAAATCGGCTTCTGCAGCCCTGGCTGAAAAGCGTGGGAATTTTCCTTATTACAAAGAAAGCGTCTTTGATAACCCTTCAACTCCATATATGAGAAACGCTACAACAACAACCATTGCACCAACAGGTACAATAAGCATTATTGCCGGCGCCTCCAGCGGCATTGAGCCTGTTTTTGCAGTAGCATATGTAAGGCGAGTGCTGGATGGAAAATCACTTCACGAGATGCATCCACTGTTTATTAAAAAGGCCAAAGCCGAAGGATTTTACAGCAAAAAGCTTGCTGAAGAAACAGCAAGAACCGGTTCAGTTCAACACATAGATGCAGTCCCTGATCATATAAAAAGATTATTTAGAACATCTCATGATATTTCTCCTGAGTGGCATATAAAAATGCAGGCTGCTTTTCAGAAATATACTGACAATGCTGTTTCAAAAACGGTGAACTTTCCTGCTGATGCCACAATAAACGATGTAGAAAAAGTATATAGTCTTGCTTATCAGAGCGGTTGTAAGGGCGTAACCATTTATAGAGATGGAAGTCGCAGCGGCCAGGCTATGAGTATCGGCAACGGTAAAGGCGTTTCTGTGAGGGTTGCCCCCAGGCCCAGGCCGAAACGTACATATGGTGTTACAGAAAGAATAAGCACTGGTTGCGGAAGGCTTTATGTTACCATCAACTCTGATCATAAAGGAATGTGTGAGGTTTTTGCTCAAATGGGAAAAACCGGCGGTTGCGCATCATCCCAAATAGAAGCTGCTGGCCGCATGATTTCTCTCGCATTACGGTCAGGTGTAAAGATAGATGCTATCATAAAGCAGCTTACGGGCATCCGGTGCCCTTCTCCTTCATGGCAAAATGGTAAAATGGTTCTTTCCTGTCCCGATGCAATTGCACAGGTTTTAAAGAAATTGACCAATTCTGATTTTGTTGAGAAAAAAACCATGATGTGTGTATGCCCGGAATGCGGCGGGACAATGTCACATGAAGAAGGCTGCATAATTTGTCGTTCCTGTGGATTCACAAAATGCATTTAGCTATCAGCGGTAAACACCTTGTTGCGGAACGGATAAAAAGCTTGCCTTAAAAGGATTTGCTACTTCCAGTTTGACCGGAATGTTGTTTTGAAAGATGATAATGTCCTGGAAAGGATGATGGATGCGTGTATCCTGGATTTTTTTGATGAATCCATCGGATATATCAAGGAGAAGACATACATTTTCTTGGATGAAATCCAGCTTGTTCCCCGATGGTCTGACATCGTTAAAGGGTATTTAGACTGAGATCCCGAGCTTACTATTGTGATTTCCGGTTCATTCTCTTTGCTGCTGGAATCGGAATCAGCAGAAAGCTCAGTCGGGCGGCTTGACATGCTGCGCCCGTTTCTACCTGATTTCATGGATTATATGACGATCAATGGTCTGGAGCCACCGCCTGAGTTTAAAATTGATCCTGGTTTGCGAAAGATTCCTACTGAAACAGCCCTTTTTTATGGGGCGAACAGGTTCAGTCTTACTACGGCATATCTTGACTATTTGAGATGGGGTGGCTTCCCCCAGTTAAAAGAACTTGATGATGACGAATCCAAACGTCGGTATATTAAGAGGCTCATGTATTATACCTAAAGTGGCTATATTTTTAAAAAGCTAAAGCGTTACGAGCTTGTAAATATTCTGCGAATATAAAACCTTGACAACGATATATATTGTTGTGTAATTGAGTAATAAACATTTTGTTTTAAATTAATTCCGCTTATATACCAGATTAAAACAAGGAATCTGAATTGATAAATTCACGCGTAATTTTTATTTCGGCTTTAATATTATTTCTATTATGCGGATGCGTCCAGACATTGCAAAAAACTTCCTCTCATCAACAAAAAACTTCTGCTTTGTCTGAAATAAAAAACCCTTATGTTACAAAGCCAATCTATAAGGGAAACAATACAAATAATAATTCTTCACTTAGTAACCTGGACGGAACCAACAATAGCAAAGCAAAGGTTAATAACGAAGAATATACAAAAAATAATTCAGGAAGGATAAAAATACAATCTGTTCTGGATGAAGCTCTCGACTTCTGTCAGTCTGCCCAGGATTTTTGGCAAAAAGGAGAGCTTGAAAATGCTCTTGAGGTTCTTGACCAGTCATATTCTTTGATTTTGGATGTCGATACTGATGACGATCCAAATGTAATGCAGCAGAAAGAAGACCTGCGTTTTATGATTTCAAAACGCATCCTAGAAATCTACGCATCCCGCAATATAGTTGTAAATGGGAATCATAATGTAATACCAATAGTAATAAACAAGCATATCAGGGCTGAGATAGATCTCTTCACAACTGGAGGAGAGAAGAAATTTTTCAGGGAAGCCTACAAGCGTTCAGGTAAATATCGCGCGCAAATAGTATCCGAACTTAAAAAAGCCGGTCTTCCTGTTGAACTGTCATGGCTTCCTCTTATAGAAAGTGGATTCAATGTGGTTGCACTTTCAAAAGCCAGGGCTCTTGGCCTTTGGCAGTTTATTCCTTCAACTGGCTACAAATTCGGTCTTAAACGCAATATATTCATTGATGAAAGAATTGATCCTGTCAAGTCAACAAAAGCCGCTATCGCGTACCTGAAAGAACTGCATAACATCTTTGGCGACTGGAACACAGTTCTTGCATCGTATAATTGCGGAGAAGGCAGGGTGCTTCGTGTAATAAGAAGTCAGAATATAAATTACCTTGACGATTTCTGGGATCTATATCAAAGGCTTCCGCTTGAAACCGCCAGATATGTCCCCAGGTTCCTTGCAACTTTACACATAGTCAACAATCTGGAAAAATACGGACTAGATTCAATAGAAATAGTTTCTCCATTAGAATATGAAACTATATCCGTGTCAAAACAGGTACATCTCAACGATATAGCTAACAATATAGGAACTTCTGAAAAAATACTGAAAGGACTAAATCCAGAGTTGCGATACAATATATTGCCCTCTGATCAATATTCTTTGAGAGTTCCCCCTGGCAAATGTGAAGTGCTGCTTTCAAAGCTGGATGAGATACCGATCAGTTCTCCACCCAAAAGCACAAGAATTGTGTACCATAAGGTAAAGCCTGGAGAGACTCTTTCAACTATAGCGAGGCGCTACCGTACAAGTGTCAAAAGCATTGCACGGGCAAATAACATACGTAAAAATAATTTAATCGTAGCTGGCAAAAAACTTAAAATTCCACAAAAGGGAGCTGTATGCTGGACTCGTAAGCCCAAATATCAACATACATCAAAATATATCGTAAAACGCGGTGACTCTTTGTGGATTATAGCCAGGCGTTTTGATACTACTACAAAACAACTTCAGAAGCTCAATAACCTTTTAAATACGAATCTTCATATTGGACAGGTACTAAAAATACACGGACAAAAGGAAAGTCCTGCACTGGCAGCTGCAAAAAAAAGTTTAAGAACATATCTGGTAAAACGAGGAGATAGCCCCTTCAGGATAGCAAAAAACCATAACGTGCTCCTCGAACGCTTTTTACGCACAAATAATCTAACACCCAGAAGCACAATATATCCGGGGCAAAAAGTATATGTTGAATGAAGTGGACCCCAAGGGTGCGCTTCATTTTTGTCTTTTAATCGGATTGGTTATGTTGCCATTTGGGCGACTTCCTCTCCCTGGAATGTAAGTTCTATGACAGGCTTGTAGTGGCTGAACTGTTACGTTGTCTGCAAAAAATTCCTTAAAATCCTTTTGCCGACCGATGTCATGATAGATTCAGGATGAAACTGGATTCCTTCTGTTGGATGTTTTCGATGTCTGATGCCCATGATTTCTTTGTCATCGGATTCCGCACTTATCTCCAGACAATCGGGCAGATTTTCTCTTGATACAGATAAAGAGTGATAACGCATGGCCGTAAATGGCTTGCGTATGCTATGATACAAAGTTTTTCCATCAGCCTTTATTATGGAAGTTTTTCCATGCATTAACCGTTTGGCTGAAATTACTTTTCCACCAAAAGCAGCAGCAATGGCCTGATGCCCTAAACACACACCAAGGATTGGAACCAGTCCGGAGAAATGCTTAACAACTGAAAGCGATATTCCTGCTGTTTCAGGCCTGCCTGGTCCTGGCGATATAACAATTCCTGATGGTTTTATGGTAATAAGATCGGAAACAGAAACCACATCATTGCGGAATACTTTGACCGGCGCGCCAATCTGTTCAATATATTGCACCAAATTGTATGTAAATGAATCATAGTTGTCAATCATTACGATCATATGTGCTTCCTCCTATGATATGCTTTTCTGTAATAGTTCCAGTGCCTTTTGTATTGCCATTGCTTTATTGACGGTTTCAACCCGTTCCCGTTCAGGATCGGAGTCGGCAACTATTCCTGCGCCTGCCTGTACGGTCAGCCGTTTGTTTTCAATGCTGGCGGTTCTTATGGTAATGGCCAGATCCATATTGCCGTGAAAAGAAATATATCCGACTGCGCCTCCATACGGCCCTCTTGGTTCCTGTTCCAGTTCTGCGATGATTTCCATGGCTCTTACTTTAGGAGCGCCTGACAAGGTTCCGGCAGGGAATGAGGCTGATAGAAGGTCCCATGCATCACAATCAGAACGCAGGTCACAGCATATGTTGGATACAAGGTGCATTACATGAGAATATCTTTCGACAATCATAAGATCCGTAACCTGAACCGTACCAGTTTTTGCAACCCGTCCGAGGTCATTGCGTCCTAAATCTACCAGCATAAGGTGTTCAGCTCTTTCTTTTTCATCTTGAAGAAGCTCATTTGCAAGTAGCCTGTCTTCCTGCTCGGTTTTTCCCCTGGGTCGTGTTCCGGCAATAGGGCGAAGGGTGGCTACTCTGTTTTCCAGCCTTACCATTGTTTCAGGTGAAGAGCCGACAAGCGCCATATCATCAAGATGCATGAAAAAGAGATAGGGAGAAGGATTAATATGTCGCTGAGCCCGATACAGTTCCAGGAGGTCAGGAGAGGTTTCGCAGATAAAGGGCTGAGATATTACAGCTTGAATAACTTCTCCTTCATGGATATATTTTTTTATTGTTTTTACATGTGATCGAAAAGTATCTGCTTCCATTTGAGCAGTCAGCTTGTATTCAGCTTGACTTTTTCGGATATTTTTTTCCGGCGGATTGCTATCCATTGATTCAAGCATGGCCTGTATTCGAGCTGCAGCCTCCTCATAAGTTTGTTCGGAATCCTGATTTTCATCCAAAAATGCGATGACTATGCCAAAGAACGTATTGCGGATATTGTCAAAGATAATAAGTTCATCCGGTATGATAAAATGAGCAAAAGGCTTATTCTCAGGCAGCATATTCGGAATTTTTTCAAAAAAGGAAACCATTTCATAGGTTAAATATCCTGCCATTCCCCCCCAGAACCTGGGAAGTTCAGTAATATCAGCCGGTTGATATTTGCTCATAAAATTTCTAAGGATCTCCAGCGGTTTTCCATTATGAGGGATCTTGTTTAAAGTGCCATTGCCCTGAATTTCCACTTCTTTTTTAAATACTCTTATATGAAAACGGGCTGAGGAGCCAAGAAAGCTGTATCTTCCCCATCTTTCACCTCCTTCTACACTTTCAAAGAGAAATACAGGCCCTTTATTTTTATAAATTTTCTTAAAAAGAGAAACCGGGGTTTCAGTATCTGCCAGGATTTCTACACAAACAGGAATTACGTTATTGTGCTCAGCCAATTGGATAAATTTATCTTTGTCCGGAAATTTTTTTATAAGCATAAATGCTCCTTTAGCATTTAATTTGAATGTAATGAAGCTTCTCCAGCAAACGGGCGGGGGTATTTAAAAATCATAATAAAAAAGGCCGTGAACTTTTCCACGGCCTTTTAAAAATAAAAAACCGTGGGTTTTTGGATCTGCCCACGGTCCTTAAAGCTTTTTTATTTATAATTAGCTAACGAAGTTCCGGTGACATCTCCACAAATTCGAGCCACCACCAGCATTTAATATCTATCTTATTGGTACTATTTACTTTTAGCATAATTAAGTTATCTCTTGCATATAAATAATTGATTAATTTAACTAGCTGTTTTTGGGGTGTTTGTCAAGGTGTTTTTAAGATCTACTACAGGGCAATTGCATCAAAATTCGGCATGGTTTTTAATTCTAAACAAATCAACAGGTTGCAAATACCGCTTCAAAAATAAGCACCGATAAGCTACTTGCTATAACTTAAATGTTTTGGTATTGACCATCCAATACTGCAGTTTGGAACTTTTCAATGCGGAAATGGAACTATCCTGTGTGAAATTTCCGGCAATGGGACACAAGCCGATCAGTAAATTCTATCTCAGATAAATTCTTGGTACACGTTCCATTATTGTTGAAACAACTTCATAGTTGATTGTATTGATGCTTGAGGCAATTTTATCTACGGTTATTGAAGAATTGCCCTGCTTGCCGAAAACAACTACTTCTTCCTCCATTACAACTTCTGGAATTTCACCCACATCAAGCATGGTCAAGTCCATGCAGATGCGTCCCACGATTGGTGCACTTTGACTGCATACAAGCATGCGGCCATTTGAGGACAGCAGCCTGTTAAGTCCGTCAGCGTAACCGATGGACACTGTAGCAATGGTTGTAGGCTTTTCAGTCTCATAGGTTATTCCATAACTTACTTTGAAACCGGCCGGAACTTTTTTTAAATGAATTATCTTTGTCTTTAGTTCCATTGCCGGTTTTAGCTTAATGATGCTTTTATCCACTTCTTCTGAGGCGTAAAGCCCATAAATTGAAATGCCGGCACGAACCATATCCAGATGGGTTTCCGGCATATTTATTATGGCTGCACTGTTTGCAGCGTGAGTTACAGGTATTTCCAGGCCTGCGATGCGTAACTGATTAAGAAAGTCCATAAATATTTCAAACTGCTTACCAGCATAAGACCTGTCCGATTTATCGGCTGTTGCAAAGTGGGTGTAAATACCTTCCAGCTCAAGCATGGGTAAGCGAGAGATAGATTCAACCTCACTTAGAGAGTTATTTTTAATCCCCCTCAAAATTCCAAGCCTTCCCATTCCGGTATCCACTTTTATGTGAACTTTAATTTTTTTACCATAAGTATTGGCGTTTTGAGAAAGCTCTTCGGATGTTTCGTAAGAATAAACTGTTTGAGTGAGAGCAAATTCAATAAGGTTTTTTACATATGCTGGAGGAGTATATCCGAAGATCAGAACCGGAGCATCAATGCCGGCTTTTCTGATTTTAATACCTTCTTCAATATTCGCAACACCAAGGGCATCTGCGCCGTTTTCAAGCGACTGCCGGGCAACTTCAATTATGCCGTGCCCGTAAGCATTTGCCTTTACAACAGCCATAAGGCGTGCCTTTGGGTTTGTGATGCGTCGTAATCCAAGGATGTTGTAGGCTATGGCTTTAAGGTCAATTTCCGCCCAAACAATTGGAGAATTCAAGAAAATACCTCAAAAAATTCCGCATACCGATCATGGTACAAAGATGAAGCATATGGACAATGTTGCATTTTCTATGTTTCCGGTTATTGCTGTTATCGTCCGTCTGCTCCAGGCATTATTAGCCGGCTTGTATATCCGATCCTTCATCTGCAAGGGATCGGATAGAAATCCTTTTGTCATACCAACGGAATACAAGAGACCAAACAAAGCCTCCTATGATTTTAGCCAAGAATTGCCCTAAAATAATCCCCCAGAGCAACTCTCCAAAAGCTAATGTTGGGAAAACTATGGAATCTACTCCAGCACTAGGTATGTTGCTTCCATTTACACGTAACCAACGCGGATATTTGCCGAGTTGATGATAAGCAATCGTATCTACAGTGGCTGCGGCAGCAAATGCTACAAATGAAGCCATTGCGATTGGTCCAGCGTTTCGGTTTAACAACCAGGACAATATAGCACCAGTTGCTATTAAAATTGACATTTTCAGGAATAAATGATTCCCGCACCATGTTTCGTGCAACTGATCCCTTGCAGTTAAATCCAGACCAATAAACAAAAAGGCATTAATAATGGCAAAGCTTGGTCCAAACGCCGCTACACTTAAATTTGCTATAACAATTGCGACAAGGTATAAAATTACGTAGATCAAGATTCATTTCTCAAGTATCAAGATTTGCTACTCTGAATTGCGTTTGATAGTTAATGCCGCTGGGGCATAAACTATGGTCTCAGCATGTATACAGTTAAGGGGACTTCTATAGATAGATGAGTAAATTTTTGCTCACCGACTAAAATCAATTGGGTTGCAACTTCCTCAATTTTTTTTGTTTCAAAGTTTATCCCCAATGCCGTTTCCTTTATTGCCAAATCCTACCCGCCCAGCTTGAAAAATTGCAGTTCCAATGCGGACAAGGGTTGCTCCTTCCTTTATTGCGACTTCAAAATCATTTGTCATACCCATGGATAATTCCTGCATATTAACATTTCTTATTGCTTTATCTCTGATATTATTACGCAGGATTCTCAGAGCTGAAAAATAGGGTCCAGCCTTTTCGGGATTATTGAAGAAGGGCGGCATTGTCATAAGGCCTTTGATTGATAGATTTTCGAATAGACTAATCTCTTTTATCAGCTTTTGTGAATCCTCTTCATAAATACCTGCTTTTGTGGATTCCATGCTTATATTTACCTGGATCATGATTTTTTGGATTTTGTTTATTTTTTTTGCCTGTTTATTTAATTCATGAGCAAGTTTTAATGAATCTACTGTGTGAATCATATCAAAAAGTTTGACAGCGTATTTTGCTTTGTTACTCTGAAGGTGTCCTATAAAATGCCATGAAACAGGATAAGATGACAGTGCATTGATTTTATCTCTGGCTTCCTGAATATAATTTTCTCCAAGAATATCGACACCTGCTGTTATCGCTTTTCTGACCGTGTCTTTCGGTATGGTTTTGCTAACAGCCACAAGGTGAACAGTATCAGGATTTCTGCCGCAATCAATGGCTGCCTTTTTGATACGTTCTTTAATATTACTTAGTTTTTTTTTAAGAACTTCAGATTCCATGGGTTTTATGGGGTAGTGCTTAACATGTAGTGATCGTATTCAGGCACTCCCAAACTCCAATTCAGCGTTATAATGGTGAATAAAATTCCAGATTGCACCAATATGATTTTCTAATTTTTTTGAAAAGGAAAGCATTTTTTTACAAGCCGAAAAATTCTTTACCATATTATACAATTTATTTAAAGAGCTGTCTATAGCGAATTTACCACTACTTCTTAAGCGCTACCTTAGGAACGGGGACGAAATAATTATGTTAAAGAAGCTGTCTCTATGATATGTAACTTCTCAATAAGTCTTGTCAATTAGAAAAATACTATGAAATCAACAAGTTGCTGATATACCCACTGTTTTTACAGAGTGACATTTGAGGCCGAATGTTCTGTATATAACATGTTGAAATCATTGGTTGCCCTGACTTATTGAGAAGTTACATGATATATTACAACTAATTGATTTTGTGAAATAATTAGTTGAAACAAAGAGACAGCTTCATAAAAAAAGTATCACAGATTTGGTTTAATATTCAAGGATTTCTTTTTCCTCAAGGCCGTCCCAAAAAGGGAGAAGAACGCATAAAAAATCCCACACGTCTTGAACGGCAACAGTCAATAACTGTAGATGAAATGTTAGAAGACTTGCCAGAAGAACTGGTCGAAACCAAAAAGCAACTGGAAGTGCCGGCAGAAAAAATTAAATGAAAAAAACCGTTTCCTTTTCAAAAAATTCCACAAATGTATTTTTTCATATCCTAACGAAGTGTAATCTCAATTGCCAGCACTGTTATATAAACAGAGAACAGCATGGAGAAAACACCCTTCCCCTGTCAACAATAGAGGCATGGCTCGACGCTTTTGTCGAGAAAAGCAATATTGCCAATGTAATTTTTTTAGGTGGAGAGCCTACAATTCATCCCGACCTTTCACTTGCCATAAAAAAAGCAAAAAATATGGGTTACAACTCTATAACTGTTGACACAAACGGATATCTTTTTAATGATATACTTTCAAAAGTTTCGCCTGATGATGTTGACTATTTTAGCTTCAGCCTTGATGGGGCAACAAGAAAGACAAACAATATGATCAGAGGAAAAGGATCATATGACAAATGCATAGAAGGTGTAAAAAAAGCCGTTTCCATGGGGTTTGGCACAAGTCTTATATATACAGTAAGCAGCGCCAATATCCACGAGCTTGAAATGATGGTGCCTTTGCTATATGATCTGAATATAGAACGATTTTTCGTACAGGTTATAGGCATCAGGGGCAAGCCGGCCCAAACAAATCAAGAGAAACTACAGGTTTCCAGATCCGAATGGTTAAGCATAATACCCGACGTTGCTGAAAAAGTTGCAAAGCGCGGCATAACTGTCTCATATCCAAAAGTCTTTTTAAGCAACGAAGAAACCTTTGAATGCGCAGGTCTTGTGGCAGAAAATTATTTCATCTTCCCCAACGGAAGGGTTTACAGATGCCCTATCTGCGAAGACTTCTCTTTGCACAGCATGGTATTTAAGGACAACAGACTCGTCAACACAGGGAAAATAAATGAAAACGATTTTTTTCATCTTAACATACCTGAGGGATGTGTTATGAACAAGCTCATACAGCCTGAAAACCTCAGATATAAAAGCAATGGTACACCTGAATACAAGATAGCATGCTGCCTGCTGAAAGAAGAAATAAGTTATTGAATCGCTATATTCCTCCAAACATACCAACGTCAACCGTGAATGCGTTTTTAAGTAGCCGAAACACTTCTTTTTTGTTTTGCGGTCGTTTCACCATAATTCTGGCGTCATCCATCACAAACGTAAGATAGAATCTAAAATTGATTTTTTTGATATCCTGAAAATTCCTTTCAATCAAGCCCCTTTCGTCGGAAAAAGAAAATCGAACTTTACGCGTATCAAAATCAAGCGTCACGAAATCAGCAAACCGTTTTCCAAATACAAAGTAAACAAAATAAACCGGCGAGACAAAAATAAGCCCGGTCACCACAGCATCCTCCACGGTCGTCTGCGAGGTAACTACCTGAAAGGAAATCACAATCAGCAGAAGGATCATTGCAATGATATGGAAATAGCGAAAGTAAATGCGCTCTTCGCCAGGCATGAAAAAGGTGTACGTTTTTTTGTCAACAGAATCAGTCATCTTTATCTATCCAGCTCTTATTAAAGCCTGAGTTAAGCGATTTTTTGCGAAGAAATGTGCCAGGATCTTGATGCGGCAAGTTTCGTCTCTTCTAATTCCTATCAATACTATAAGGGGCAAAGATTTTGTTGCATAGAGGAGGTGCAAAATCTAATTATATCAAATCTAAAAATTAAATACCACGTTTCAATATTTAATCAATAATAAAATGGGTTGTTGGTCAGTGATTAATGTAATATCTCAGTTGAGATAACCCGCCCGCCGTGCAGTTTAATAACCAACTTCGCGCGTGCTTGCAGGTCTGGCCGTCTGAATATGAAGCAGGAAAAGGAGCATCAATGAGTTCACATGGCATGAAGAATCCGACCGGAAGAGTGGTCATGCGGCACGTCATTGAAATGCCCGACCCGGAATGAAACAACCGCAATTAATTGCCGATAGAATTATCTTTCCAGGAAAGGACACGTATTGTATAGTTGTTAGAAGATAGATATTTATCCTGTATAGCTTCGTCAAAAAAGAACTCTCCCGAACAGTGAATCCCAATCGTATTCCCCCAGATCAGACCGTAGACGTCAGCGGTATTTTTCATTTCCAAATGAGCGTTCGGAGCGTAAACCATCCCTTTATAATCACTACTGTGTTTGAAGGTAAGATCCTGAGAGGAATTTGAAAAAATTGCGAAGTCGATTGGTTGTGACAAGTTATTAATGCTGGATCCGTTTTTTGCTTCGAGCTTACCGCTGAGATAGATATTGACTGGTCCGGAACTCGCGTCTATCTCAAGAGTCGAACCATTCTTCAGGATAATGCTTGTAAAATAATAATCGCCTGCCGTCAGCGTCAACGTTTCCCTCCTGCCGAGGTCTATCTCTGTGGCTCCCTCAAGGGGAGAACCGTCACCCGCGGTGCCGTTATCATTGGTGGTAATAACGTCAATGAACTTTTGGTAGAGTTCGGATGATGAATCGTTTGCTCCCATCGGATCCGGATTAATGCGTTCTACATTGTTTTCGGTGCCTGTGACAATAGGTGTTCCAGTATCTTTCCATTCGGCCGGTTGACCCAGGCTGTCTGCTCCCAGGCCGAGATCGCCGTCAATATATGTCAGCATCTTGGTGCTGATTTCTGTATTGCTGCCACTGTCAGCTTCTCCAGTGGATGCGCCGGGAAAGATTAATGAATCCGGGTCAGGCGTGTCAATAGAGTCATAACTATAAACATGACAGCTTGATTTTAGATCTACTAATCCCTCGGCGAACAGGCCGTAGTTGAAAATAGCTTTTTTCTCAACATAGAAAACAAATTCAATAACAGCTTTTGAATTATCGGGTCCATGCCCCGTGACCAGGAAACTGTACTGGTTGTTTCCCAGTGATGTCAACTCATCTGGAACAGTGAAAGAAAATCCGCTTGGTGTGGAATAGTTCAGAGATATCGGACATGCTTCCAGATCAACAGTTTCGGAGCTCGAATCGTCCAAATCAATGGTCAGTTTCTTCAGTACGTACTGGACACCGGCATCGGCATCATAAAATGCCTGCTTTCCGCTCCTGTAATTACTGCCGACCTTAAGATCAGTTGTTGTAATTATAACAGCCGTGCTTCCCATAATCGCTATAATAGCCAAAAACATAAGGCCCAAAGGAAGAACAAATCCTTTTTCATTGCTTAATATCGTGCCAACTTGTTTTTTTATCTTCATTGTAAATCACCCTTCCCCTTTATAAATAAAGGTTTCTCGGGGTTATAACAGATTCCAGGGTATATCCTTGATGGTCTCGTAAAAAGTCGGGAAATTGATTTTCTACCACAACATATTGATTGATAAAGTTAACTATATATTGTGGTTAAAATAAAATGTTGGGACTTTTTACGAGTTCATCATCCTTAAATGTTGCGCTAAATTTAAGTTATTATAATCTGCTAAAGGGATTAATATTTTTTTAAAACTTGTCCAGTATAAGACTCGTTAATCTTTGCTATTTCTTCCGGAGTTCCGCATCCAATAATATTTCCGCCTTTATCGCCGCCCTCAGGGCCAAGATCTATTATGTAATCGGCTGACTTGATAACATCCATGTTATGTTCGATTACAATAACTGTATTGCCTGCATCCACAAGTTTGTTAAGCACATTAAGAAGTTTCTGTATATCGTCAATATGAAGGCCGGTTGTAGGCTCGTCAAGTATATATATGGTTTTTCCGGTACCTTTTTTGCTGAGTTCGCGTGACAGCTTGATGCGCTGGGCTTCTCCTCCAGATAGAGTTGTAGCCGGCTGGCCAAGATGGATGTAACCTATACCCACGTCAACAAGTGTTTGCAGTTTTGATCGTATATTTGTTATATTCTCAAAAAACTTGACAGACTGATTTACAGTCATATCGAGAACATCCGCTATATTTTTGCCCTTGTACTTGACTTCGAGAGTTTCGCGGTTGTATCTTTTTCCGTGACACACATCGCATGCAACATAAACGTCCGGCAGGAAATGCATTTCTATTTTTATTATGCCATCGCCATTACAGGCCTCACATCTTCCGCCCTTAACATTGAAGCTGAAACGGCCCGGTTTGTACCCACGCGTTCTTGCTTCGACTGTTCTTGAAAAAAGTTCTCTTATAAAAGTAAATACACCTGTATAAGTCCCGGGATTGGAACGGGGCGTTCTCCCAATTGGAGACTGATCAATATTAACCACTTTATCGATTTGTTCGAGTCCAACTATATCTTTGAGCTTCCCTGACGGTATCCTGCTGCGATATATCCGCTGGGCAATGGAGCGGTAAAGTGTCTCAAGGACAAGGGTGGATTTTCCTGAGCCGGATACCCCTGTTATACAGATGAAACAGCCAAGGGGAAATCTTGCATCAATATTCTTGAGATTGTTTTCAGAGGCTCCTTTGATTACTATCTCTTTTCCCTGAACTTTACGCCTTTTTGTTGGCACCTCAATTTTTTTACGGCGGGAAAGATACTGGCCGGTCAATGAATTTTTATCCTTTAGAAGTTCTTTTGGTGTACCTGAAAATACTACCTGCCCGCCATTAATACCGGCCCCGGGTCCCATATCTATTACATAATCAGAAGACAGTATTGTTTCTTCATCGTGCTCTACAACAAGGATAGTATTCCCCTGATCGCGCATTTGCAGAAGTGTTCCAATAAGGCGCTGGTTATCTCTCTGATGAAGGCCGATGCTGGGTTCATCCAGAACATACAAAACTCCCGTTAATTTCGATCCGATCTGCGTTGCAAGACGTATTCTCTGGCTTTCTCCGCCTGAAAGAGTGCATGCTGATCTGGCAAGAGTAAGATATGACAAGCCCACATTGTCAAGAAAGCCAAGCCTTTCAATAAGTTCTTTTAGAATTTTTTTTGCGATGATCTTTTTTTTGCCGGAAAGTTCAAGATTTTTTAAAAAACTATATGCTTTTGTTACAGTAAAAGCTGTTATCTCAGATATGGTAAGCCCGCCGACTTTTACGGATCTGCTCCCTTTATTCAGTTTTGTCCCTTGGCATTCCCGGCAGGGACGGAAACTCATATAGTGTTTAATTTCCTCTCTTGCATGAAAAGAATCCGTTTCCAGGTAACGCCTTTCCAATTTTGGTATTATGCCTTCAAATGATTTTTTGTAGTTAAAACGGCGATTGTTCCGTTCAAAATAAAATGATATCTGATCATCTCCTGATCCATAAAGAAGAACATTTTTAAAATTATCCGGCAGCTCTTTATAAGGTGTATAGATATCAACGCCGTAATGCATGGTCAAAGCATCTAAAAATTCAAAAAAAACAACTGAATTTCTTTTGGCCCACAAGGCAACTGCGCCTTCTCTTAAAGATAATTCGGGATTCGGAATTATCTGGTCAGGGTCAAATACATTTGTTGAGCCAAGGCCGTCACATTCAGGACATGCGCCTTGTGGAGAATTAAAGGAAAAACTGGCAGGTGTAAATTCAGGATAGCTTATACCGCAAGTTATACATGCCGCTTTTTCGCTGAAGAGAACAGGCTCTTCACCTGAAACATCGACTATAGCCATACCTTCTGACTGAGATACGGCCAGCTCTAAAGAATCTGCAAGCCTGTTTTTAATATTTTTTTTAACAATCAGGCGATCGACAACAACATCAATAGTGTGCTTCTTGTTTTTATCAAGCTTATCAATATGATCTATTTCAAATGTTTTGCCGTTGATACGTATGCGAGCGAAACCATCTCTTTTAAGACGTTTCAAGAGTTTTTCATGAGTTCCTTTCTGGTCGGCAACAAGAGGCGATAAAATAGTGATTTTGGCCCCTTCAGGCATTGACATGACTTTATCCACGGTCTGGTCAAGCGTTTGCGAAGTAATGGGCTTCCCGCATTTATAACAGTGAGGCGTACCAGTTCTGGCAAATAGAAGACGGAGATAATCATAAATTTCAGTAACTGTGCCAACGGTTGATCTGGGGTTATGGCTGGCTGTTTTTTGTTCAATTGCAATGGCTGGCGAGAGACCCTCAATCATGTCGATATCAGGTTTATCCAGGCGCTCCAGGAACTGACGCGCATAAGTAGAAAGAGATTCAACATACCTGCGTTGACCTTCTGCATAAAGAGTGTCAAAAGCAAGTGTTGATTTGCCAGAGCCCGACAAACCCGTTATAATAACTAATTTATTTCTGGGTAGTTCGACGTCTATATTTTTCAGATTATGCTGCCTCGCGCCATGTATTTTTATTTTTTCGGATTTCATAGTCAGTAGATTTGCAACCGTTTCCAGTTGTCGGTTTGCAGTTCACAGTTTTTTCCGAGCCCTAAGTTGAGTATGCCGCATGTTCAGCCGCCATATTTATAGCCGCTATAAGGCTTCCTGTATCTGCTTTTCCTGTTCCTGCAATATCATAAGCAGTCCCATGGTCAACAGAAGTTCTAATTATCGGTAGCCCGAGAGTTGTATTAACTCCATCGGTAAAGTGCAGCAGCTTAAACGGGATAAGCCCCTGGTCATGATACATGCAGACAACAGCATCATAACGTCCGGTTGCAGCCTGATAAAATACTGTGTCAGAAGGAAAGGGGCCGGAGACATCAAACCCTTTTTTTTTTGCTGAATTTATTGCCGGCGAAATAATTCTTTCTTCCTCATCTCCAAACATTTTTTCTTCACCTGCATGAGGATTTAACCCTGCTACAGCAATTCGGGGCTTTTTGAAACCAAAACTATAATGAAGAGCGTGCCATGTAAGTTGTATCGTTTTAACAATTCGTTCTTTTGAAAGTTCGGCTGAAACATTTTTTAAGGGAATGTGAATGGTTACAAGAACCACGCGCAGTTTTCTGCCGGCCAGCATCATTGCAAAACTATCAGTTTTAGTGAGCTCTGCAAGGAGTTCTGTGTGACCGCTGAACTTGCTGCCTGCTTTCTGCATGGCTGCCTTATTTATGGGGCAAGTAACAATGGCGCCGATACTTCCTTTGATTGCCATATCTATCGCAGTTGTTATGTATTTTATCATTACAGTTCCTGTTTGAACTGTGGGTTTGCCCCAGGATATTTTATCCTTATCAAGTTTGGATAAGCATAAAACATCAATCAGTCCGTATTTATATGCTCCTGAAACAGGGCTGTTAACCTCTTTTATTTGAAGAGTATTTGATGTGCTTTTTTTTGCAAGTTCCAGCACCCCTGAATCTCCTATTACTATCGGTTTGCAGGTTTTATAAATTAAAGGGGATGAGAGAGCCTTGAGTATAATTTCAGGGCCGATACCAACGGGATCTCCCATGGTAATTCCTACAACAGGGCGATAATTATGCATTTATATAAACCTTATTTACGATACACGATTATTTTTATGCCATCCTGTATCCTGTGTATAAAACAGCATCAAGAGGATTATATTATAATTTTGGTCTCTTTATGGCTGAACTATTGTTTACCAGCAAATTTTTAGAATATTACATGTTTCATATTATTTTCAAACAAATTAATTAAATTGTGTTTAACTATATGATGATTTTCAAGATAATTTATTCAACAAAGACATAAGGTGATTTTTTTAAAAATTGAAGACAATGGAAGCATTAGCAAGCTTTTTGAATAGGATATTATTGTAAAGAACTATGCTAATAATGATGGATCTGCATAAAATAGTTGAAGAAAAATCTAATTGCAAAAATGTTTGTATTTAGAAGCAGTTGCCCATATGATTAAAATATAGATTAATGAAAACAGATGGCTATAAATTGTTAATAACTTTTTAATAAATAAGTGTAAAACATTATTCTTCAGGTTTGACAGAAAGTTTCAGATAGCTTAATCAAGCCATTAAATTTCACGCAGGTTTTACCAGAAACTTTTAAATCCTTAAACAGATTCTTCTATATGTTTCAAAGTCTTTTTTAAATTTCTGTTTGAATATTTTCCATAAGTTATATTTATCAAAAGAGCTATTTGGATACCCTTTCTAACCAATAATATTTTTTCCAAACAGTCTAATTTTTTGTAGTTTGCAAAGTCAAAGGCGTTGTAAGGATTGGTATTTTTTAATTAACTTTATCTTTTTGGAGATATGGATTGTAAAGCCCTATGAAACAAATATGGGAACAAGTAAAATTATCAATTAAAAAACAGATTCCTGGCCATAGCTACAGAATGTGGATTGAACCCGTGGACTTTATAGAATGCAAGGAAAACTGTATTGTGCTTTCATGTGCAAATACTTTTTCAAAAAAACGTATTCTTGACCACTATGGTTCAATTATAAAAACAGAAATAAAAAGAACTTCAGGTAAAGCATACAGCCTTGGTCTTGAGGTTTCCTGCAAAACCTGTAAAAAAGAGAACTCAGGTTTTAAAAAGGATAATAATATTCAGCTTCCTCTGCCTGGGGTTAATTTACGTCCGTATAACGGCCGACTATTAAGAAGGGATTTTACTTTTGATCAGTTCGTTGTCGGCAACAATAATGACTTTGCTTATTTAGCGGCACTTGCCCTTGCTTCAAAAATGAATTCGCAGCAAAATTCCTTATTTTTATTATCAAAGATCGGAATGGGAAAAAGCCATCTTTCTCAGGCTATAGGTCACCATATAATATCTCAATATCCGACAGAACGTGTATGTTATATAACTGCTGAAGATTTTACCAGTGAAATGGTTAATGCTTTCAGGAATGGTTCAATTAATGAATTCAAAAAAAAATACAGGAATGAATGTGACGTATTACTTCTTGAAGATGTGCACTGTTTGACCGGGAAGGAGCGAACACAGATTGAGCTGGCATTAATTCTTGATTACCTTTTTGAGGCAGATAAGAAAATAATTTTTTCAAGTTGTTGCCTCCCTTCTGACATTCCTAAACTTAATGAAAAGTTGATATCGCGGTTTTCATACGGTCTTATTTCAAATATTGACCCTCCTGGTTTCAGGACAAGAGTCAGAATATTACAGAAAAAATCGAAAAATAATGGGTGTAATTTACCTGAGGAAGTAATTGACTATTTAGCCAGTGAACTGACAGTTGATGTCAGGCAGCTTGAGAGCGGACTTATAGGAGTTGCAGCCAAGTCATCAATTCTTGGAGTACCTATAGACCTTGATCTTGCGAAAAGTATAACCCGGAATATAATCAGGCAACGTAAAAATATTACAATAGATGTTATCAAAAAACTTGTTTGCAAGCATTTCAATATCAGCATAAAAGATATTATTTCGAGTTCTCGAAAACAAAATTTTGTTCGTCCAAGACAAATAGCAATTTATCTTTCGAGAAGATATACGGATTCACCTCTCCAGACAATTGGTAAAAATTTCAACAGATATCATGCTACAGCCATGCATTCTATTGGTATCGTTGAACGAGGACTAAAAGAAAAAGGAGCTCTGCAGAGACAGGTGGAAATTCTTAGCAAAAAACTTGAATCCGGCAAATTCTGATTAACCCAGCTATACTGTGAACGGTCACAATCTGAGCTTTTTTTCACCACGAAGAACACAAAGAAATTATAAAAAGCCTTAATTCTAATTTTAGTGCTCCTTCGTGTCCTTCGTGGTTTATAACTCTGACCTTTTCAAAAAGTGCAGTTTATAGCCGAGCAAGGTATAACTTTCAATGGCGCTTAGTGATAAAACTTTCAAAAAGCTTGAAGATATAGCAGGCAAGTCCAATTTCAGTAGAGCTAAGGAAGATCTTGTATGCTATGCTTATGATGCAACTGCACAGACTTATCTGCCTGACGCAGTCCTGTTCCCGCAAAATGCCCTGGAAATTTCTGCTATTCTAAAGCTCGCCAATAAAGATAGTTTTTTTGTTATTCCTAGAGGAGCCGGCTCCGGGATGACAGGAGGATCTCTTGCCGTAAAGGGGGGTATTATCCTTGCCATGACCCGCTTTAACAGTATTCTAAAGATAGATAAGGAAAATCTTATTGCCAGTGTTGAGCCGGGTGTTGTTACGGGTCGTTTTCATGAAGCTGTTGAAAAGGAAAATCTTTTTTATCCCCCGGATCCTTCGAGTTCTGAATTTTGCACTCTGGGCGGTAACCTGGCAGAATGTGCGGGAGGCCCCCGTGCAGTTAAATATGGGGTTACACGTGATTACGTGCTTGGAATAGAAGTAGTCCTTCCAACTGGAGAGATTATAAATACCGGAGTAAGTACAGCCAAGGGAGTTGTAGGTTATGATCTGACCCGACTTCTTGTTGGATCAGAAGGGACGCTGGGGGTAATTACGCTTATGACTCTCAGGCTTTTACCACTTCCCGAGGCAGTCAGTACTATGACCGCTGTTTTTAATACTATGGAAAACGCTGCAAAGGTGGTTTCGGCGATCATTAAATACGGCATAATACCGCGGACCATAGAATATATGGATAATGCTTCAATTAGATGCGTTGAAGACTATCTTAATATGGGACTGCCTGTTAATTCTGAGGCATTGCTTTTAATTGATGTAGATGGAAAAGAGAAAGAGGTTGAAATAGCAATAAATCAGATAGAAGAACTTTGTATTTCTCAGGGGGCTGCGAATGTGGAAAAAGCCAGGACTAAAGAAGATGCAGCTAAACTCTGGAAAGCTCGAAAGGCGATCTCGCCGGCTTTGTTTAGGTATGGCCAGGATAAGATTAATGAGGATATTGTAGTTCCCAGAAATAAGATACCCGATATGGTAAAAAAAATAGATGAATTAAGAAAAAAAACCGGACTTGTTATAGTGAGTTTCGGCCATGCCGGTGACGGAAATATTCATTTTAATATAATGCTTGATAAAAAGAATAAAGAAGAGCTTAAAAAGGCAGAAGCCGCAGTTGAAGCTCTATTTGGATATACACTCGAACTGGGCGGAACTATTTCAGGCGAGCATGGTGTCGGTATAACCAAGTCGTTTTATATTCAAAAAGAGATAGGGGCTGTGGAGCTCGGCCTTATGAAAAAAATAAAAAGAATTTTTGATCCGAACGGTGTATTAAATCCCGGTAAAATTTTTCCTTAATTACTTTTTCAATCCTATTGCATCCTTATGGATAGAGCATCTGAAGATGCCAGATCGTTCAATATTTCCAGTCTGATATTTTGATCACATTCTATAGAGCAACGCAATCTTAGCGAGCAATATTTTTTACATATAGTATCATTGATATCGAAATTGCCAAAACATCCCAAATAATTATCAAAAGACATATTATCAGTTATTTTTTTTTTCATACGCTGCCCTTTAGCGAGACCTTTGCAAAATGTTCAATTTTCAAAGGTCTCTTAGCTCCAGTAAGTTAAGCATCTCATCATGAATTTTTTCGTTACTAGCCAAAATTTCCTTTTTGTCGATTGTAAACAGCTTGTTTGAAAAATCTGTTATAACAGCCCCTGCTTCACTTGCAATCAGCACGCCTGCAGATGTATCCCAGGATTTCAGATTTTGTTCCCAGAAGGCGTCGAATCGTCCGCAAGCCACAAAACAAAGATCAAGCGCTGCAGATCCTAACCTTCTGACGCCCTGGGATGCTTTTAGGCAATTAGAAAAGCGGATCATTAAGGAGTCGATAATGTTTTTAAAATCATAAGGAAACCCAGTTACAAGCAGGCTTTCTGAAACAGATTTTGAGCTTGAAACTTTTATTGGTCTGCAATTTAATTCAGCTCCCTTTCCCTTTACAGCGGTAAAAAGTTCTTCTGTTACCGGATTAAAGACAATGCCGAGAACTATATTGCCTTGCAAGGCAAAAGCTATGGATATGGAAAACATGCTGAGTTGATGAGTAAAGTTTGTTGTTCCGTCAAGAGGATCAATAATCCACTCACAATCAGCTTTGCCTTTATTAAAGCCGCTTTCTTCGGATAGTATGGAATGATCTGGAAATGCATTTAATATCGTCTCAATTATTACTTTTTCTGATCCGATGTCAGCTTCTGTAACAAGATCAATATCTCCTTTTTTGTTAATACTGGATAACTTTCCAAGACAGGATCGAAGAATTATTCCGCCTTTATAAGCAGCGGCTATGCCGACTCTTTTTACAAGTTCCAGATCCATAAGTTAAACAGAATACAATTATTTTTTTTTAGAAGTCAACCTAATAAAATTTATACTCGGAAATTTGAAAACTCATTATGAGAGTAACCTGGAACAGCGGGCAGCATGCCGGTGTATTTGGCATAAATTTGTGTCCGGTTGATATATAGTCCTTCCAATCCCCATAAAGATGAGGACAGTATAAATTATTCGGCTCTTAATGCTTCAACAGGATTCAAACCTGCTGCGCGGCGGGCCGGCATTACGCCGGCCAAAAGACCGATAATGGCGGCAAGTACTTCAGATGTAACGACATAGAACCAGGATGTGTGTGTGGGAAGTGCCGGCACAAACAAACCAAGAATCCAGGCTCCTCCTGCACCTGCCATAAGTCCTGCCAGACCGCCAATGCTTGCCAGTACCACTGCCTCGCCAATAAAAAGGGCAAGTATTTGTATGCGGCCAGCTCCCATTGCTCTTAACAGACCAATTTCAGCAGTACGTTCGTTGACGGCAATAGTCATTATCGTAAGGATTCCAACACCGCCTACTAAAAGGGATATGCTGCCTAATGCACCCACAGCTAAAGTCAGTATTTCAAGCACAGAATCAAGCACTTCGAGCATCTGCTCCTGGGTTGTGATGGTAAAGTCCTGTTTGCCATGACGGGCAATGAGAAGGTCAGCAGCGTATTTAGCGACCTCATCAGCGTCACCTCCTTCAGCATAAAGCAAATCTATTTCCATAAGGCTTTCACGGTTAAACATGGAAAGCGCTTTGGCGGCAGGGATATAAACCGCATCATCAAGATCAAAGCCCAGCATCTGCCCCTTGGACTCCATAGAGCCTGCAACCCTGAACCGTTCACCTCCAATGCGGATTCGTTGGCCCAGCGGATTGCCTCTTCCAAACATTTCTTCCCGGAGTTTACTGCCTAAAACAGCAAAGGAACGCGCTGCAGCAGGATCATCGTCGGGCAGAAATTGTCCTGAAGCAACCTTTATTTGCCAGACTTCCGGGGCGTTTGCTCCTACTCCGAAAACAGTGGTTCTTCGGATGCGCTTACCAGCTTCCACTTGTGCGTTGCCCTGCACAACCGGCACAACAGCAATAACCCGCGGAATTCTTTTTAGAGCTTTCGCATCATTCATGCTCAGAGGACGGACATTGCTTATCACCGCACCTGACATGCCGGTAGTTGTAGATTTTCCAGGTGTAATTCCGATAAGATTTGTACCAAACTGGGTAAATTCTGAAAGGACAAACCTGTGCATGCCTTCTCCAAGAGATGTAAGAAGAACCACAGACGCAATGCCAACAGCAATCCCCAGGGCGGTAAGGAAACTTCTCAAACGTTGTGTAATAAGTGACTTTAAGGCAAACTTGACAAAATCATTGATGAGCATGCATTTATACCTTTTAAAACCACTATCTTCTGGATAAAGCCTGCACCGGGTCAAGTTTCGCCGCCCTTCGTGCAGGAAAGACGCCAAAAACCAATCCGGTCAATAGTGAAACTCCCACAGCAGCAGCCACTGCCCAGGATGATATCAGAATAGGAAAATCTGGAAATATTCTTGCCAATAACAAGACGCCGGTAAAGGCAATAATCAGTCCTAAAAAAGCACCGGTTATTGATAGTATTATAGATTCAGCCAGAAACAGACGCATGATCTGACTCCTTGTTGCGCCAAGCGCCTTTATCAGTCCAATTTCGGTTGTGCGCTGGGAAACAGCGATCAGCATTACGTTCATAATGAGTATGCCCGCCACTGCCAGACTGATTGCTGCAATCCCTGCCACGGTAAGGGTAAGAGCATTTAAAATTCGGTCAAAGGTTGACAGAATAGCATCCTGGGTAATTATGGTTATATCGTCTTCTCCATCGTGTCTTTCACGAATGGTTTTTAAAATTGCTTCCCTGGCCCTTGGAATAGCCTCGCGACTGCTTGCCTGAACAAGAATTCTAAAAAGTGACGCTGTGTTAAACAGAGATTGAGCCGATGCAACCGGTATAATAACGACATCGCTCATATCGAACCCAAGCGACTGGCCTTTTTTTGCCAGGATTCCAGTTACCCTGAAGCGACGGTCACCAATTCGTACCCATTCACCAAGCGGAGACTGATTTGTAAATAATTCTTTTTTTACTTTATTTCCTAACACACATAAAGCTTCTCCACGTCTAGGGTCGATAGACGGCAGGAATTTGCCAAGGCTCATAGATAAATGCCGAATTTCATAGATTTCATGGGTTGAGCCCAGTATTATTACTTCTCTTTCAAGCTGCTTCCACGAAACCGGCGCAGAGCCCACAGTAAGTGGTGATATAATACGGATTGCAGAACTTCGATTCAACGCAATAGCATCATCCAAAGTCAGATCACGTGGTGTCGCCCCTAACAGCGGAGGGGGGCCGCCTGTTGTCTCTGAACGACCTGGCAATACTATTAGAAGATTTGTGCCTAATGAGGAGAACTGGCTGATCACATATCGTCTTGCGCCTTCACCCAGGGAGGTTAGAACTACGACAGAGGCCACACCTATAGCCATAGCTATCAGTATTAAGATAGTCCGAAATTTGTAGCCGGTTGAGGCACGAATGCTGAACTTTAGTATATCCTTTGCCTTCATAGTTTTCGTAATATCTTGGCGCTGTTGTTTATCCTGTCAGAGTCTTTTCCTCATCCCCAAATTGTTACAAAAATTCTATTTGCTGAATTCTAATGCCAGGGTATCATCTAAGATTTTGCCATCTACCATACTTATTTTTCTGACAGCTCTGTTTCCTATATCAGGATCATGGGTAACCAAAATAAGTATAATGCCCTTTTTGTTAAGTTTTTCTAAAATTTCAATTACCTCTTTACCTGATGTTCTGTCCAGATTTCCAGTGGGTTCGTCAGCAAGAATAACTCTAGGTTCCATGATTGTAGCACGCGCTATAGCTACGCGCTGGCGTTGTCCACCAGAGAGTTGGTTTGGCCTATGTTTGGAACGGTCTGCCAGTCCGAAGTCTTCAAGAGCTATCTTAACACGATCTTTACGTTCATCAGGTTCCACTCCAGTAAGAATTAGTGGTAGCTCAATGTTTTCGGTAGCTGTTAAGCGAGGTACAAGATGGAAGAACTGGAACACAAAACCGATCTTGTGACGTCTTACCAAAGCCTGTTGTTCATCATTTAGATCAGTTGTATTAACGTCGTCAAGTATATAAAAGCCTTTATCCGGTCTGTCCAGCAGACCTATGATATTCAGCAAGGTTGATTTGCCGGAGCCCGAAGGCCCCATGATCGTTATATATTCGCCCTGACTTATCTTCAGGCTCACGTTATTCAGGGCATGGACAGTTTCATTGCCTACCTGAAACACACGCTCAATAGAATCCAGACGAATCATTTCTCTCCATTATTTGTAATTGCTTTTGCCCCGTCCTTTATCCCCTCACGATCCACTGTAGTAATCACCAGCTCGCCAGCGTTAAGGCCTGTGATTACTTCGGTATAGTCCCAATTTGAAATACCGGTCTTTATTGTTTTTTCTTCTATCTGTCCAGAGTTGGGACGATATACAAAAACTCGTTCGTTGTCCAATACAGCATAAGTTGGTATGCGAAATGTATCTTTATGGACATCCAGAATTACCTCAATATCGGCGCTATAACCGGCAAGCAGGTGTTTACTATCCTTCTTATTTATGAATTCAACCTCAACCTCAACAGTTCTGGCCTGTTTTTCCAGATCCAGAACATAAGCAGCAATACGACGCACTTTACCTTCAAAAATTCGGTTGCCAAAAGCATCCATCCTTATCCTTACAGGCATTTCCAGGGCTATTTCCGGAGCATCAACTTCATCTATAGGCGCCACCACATAAAAACAGCTATTGTCTATCAAAACTACGGCAGGGGGAGTAGCAATACCAGGCGGTGAAGGAGTAACATACTCATTCAGTTCTCCGGTAATCTCGGCAATTACTCCATCAAAGGGCGCTATAAGGCGCGTGCGTTCGAGATTGGCCTTGACAACTCCAACCCTGGACAGGCTCATTTTGGCAGATGCAATCGCTGCTTCACATTCGGCTTTGCGGACCTTAGCATCAGTTACTGCTTTGTCAGTCTTTTCCTCAGATGCAGCACCTGTTTTTAGTAATTTTACCAGTCGGTCAGCCTCACGCCTGGCTATCTCAGCCTGCAAACAGGTGGCTTTAGCTCGTGCCTTTGCTGCTTTAGCTTCATTTTTACTAAGAGCCACTTCGGTCACCAAATCTTTATTCCACAGCTCTATCAAGAGCTGCCCCGCTTTTACCTTATCTCCTTCTTTTATATCTAAAACGGCAATCTGGCCGCCTAAACTAGGGGAAAGATTAGCTCGACGGCAGGCTTTTACTGTTCCGGAGCGAGTATTGGCTACAACCTTTTCAACTAAACCGCGCTCTACCGGTTTAACCACAACCTTGACAGGCTTGGGTCTAGTATAAAACCATATAAAAATACCAATTATCGCAATAAGCAAAATTGTGATAATCCAGCGAAAAAAAGTTCGTCGGGTCATGTAGTTATCCCTTTGGCTTTATTATATTTTTTTCACCACGAAGCTCACGAAGAACACAAAGAAATTATAAAAAGGGCATCCTTCATTATTTGTTTACACTTTTACAAAATATCGGACATCAATAACACCCCCCCTCAAGGGGTGATTAAGGGGGGTGTTATTGCACTTGCGAGTTTTCTAAAGTGTCAACTATTTTTATACGATTATGAAGGATGCCATAAAAAGCATTAATTCTAATCTTCGTGCCCCTTCGTGGTTTAATTTTTCCTTATTTTTTAACCACTTTTTCCGGCTTGATAATAATTATTGCCGCCTTTTCGTTATCCAGATATTTCCTGGTAATGGCTGATATATCATCTGCTGTAATTGAGGAATAAGCTTGCATTATTGTCCGGCTCCAGTCAAGCTTTTGAGGATGCTTTAGAGAGCCTGAAAGAACCGTATTAAGCCAGTATTCATTTTTTCGCAGCAGATCTTTTATACCAGTTATTGTCGGATCAAGGGCTCGCCGGAGTTCATCTTCCGTAATTTTTTTTTCAACCAGATCTGAAGCAATTTGCTTTATTTCTTTTATAATTAAATCTGAATCATCAGGATCAACATGAACAAATGCCTGAAAAACCCCATAGCCGGGATAGGCTCTGCCTGGCTTATTATAGGCTGTAGCTGAATAGGCTGCCCCGAGCTTTTCGCGTATCGTCTCGCGAAGTCTGTTTGAAAAAATATCTGACAGCACGGAAAGACTGCGGGTTCTACTGATATCCCAGATATCTTCTGTAGGATATGCAACTATTACCAGGCCTTTTTGAATTTTTGTGGGTACGATTATCTCAAATAATTGAGCAGCTGGGAATTCGGGCGAACTTGATATTTTATTTTTTTGAAGACCGGATCTTGATGGCAGGCCGCCAAGATATTTAGCTGCGGTTTCAATTAGAAAATCCATATCAAAATCGCCTACTACTGAAACCTCAAGTTTGTCTTGTTTTAATGGAGCATCTATCCATGACCTGACTTGTTCAAGAGCCAAAGTCTTCAATAGGCCATAAGAAGGAAGTCCGAAACGGCTGTCTCCTCCCGCCAGAAACCGCTTGCCTGAAAGAACCATTGCACCGTCAATTGAGCTGGAAAATTTGCAGTATTGTTGTTTGAAACGTTTCATGGACAGAGAATACGCTTCCTGACGGTAAGCCTGGTCAACAAGATGAGTATATATAAGCTGAAAGAGCAGGGAGACTTCTTCTGACTCAGTTACGCCTTTGAAAAAAAAGCAATCTTCATCAAAGCCGAAACTGACATTTGTATTTTTACCGGCCATTGCTCTTTTTATTTCATGTTTATTAAGCGAACCTAAGCCGCTTTCATTAATCACTTCCTTGCTCAGTTCAGCAAGCCCCGCCATATTAGCCGGTTCAGCAGATCTGCCAAAACCAAAAGAAAGATTAACAAGCACTTCATCTGCCTCAAAATCAGTTTGTTTTAAGTTAAGGCGGATACCATTATCAAAATCAATCTGAACAATACCAAGGTCAGGTATTTCTGTTCTGTTAATAATTTTGCCTTTTTTTTCAGGTTCGGCAAGATAAGGAAAAACAGCGGGTTTTATTTCAGAAGGCCTTGATACTTTAACTTTGCTGCTTTTATCAAATACTTCATATATTATATTTTCAGGGGTGTTATTTTTTGCTGTGATTTCTGCATTTCCGGTCACCATTATGAGTCTGTGGTCAGATGACCAGGCATTTTTAAATGCATCATGGACGTTCTTTAAGGTAATGGAATTTATAACAGGAACAAAAAGATTTTTTTTCTGTTCAGGAGATATGGTAACGCTTTCATTGTTAAGGTCATTAATTATCCTGCGGGTCAGCATTCTGCTGTTTCGAGTAGGCATTTTTTTTACAGCATTGTCTAACCTTGATAGAAAATCTTTTTTTACTATTTCGAGCTCTGATTTTACAAATCCGTATTTTAAAGATTTTCTTAAGATTCTTTCCAGGAGTAAAAGTGTTTTCTCCCAGTTTTCGGGACTGGTTTCTGCAGAAATTTCAGAAAATTCTACCTGATAAAAGCTGGTTCCTGAGGTGATAGAAGCTGAAGTAAATGGAGAGCTGGTTTTACTGACAATCTTATCAAGCCTGTTTTTGACTATCTGGTTTGCAATATTTTTTACAAGCTGCTTTTTTTGAAAAGCAACAGAATCGGTCTGTATGGTTTTTTTATTTATAACTTCTATTGTTACCGTAGTTTTCCCTGTTTCCTTTTCAAAATGATAGAATGTTTTAATTCCCTTATGATTTATCTGGCCGATATCAGGACGTGGTTGTATTGATGCTCTGGCATATAATGTGGAGAATTTTTTTTCAATGAGCTTTGTCGCCTGTTTTTGATCAAAATCACCCACCATAACTATAATCATATTATCAGGCCTGTACCATGTATCATAATAATCTTTTAAAAGATTATGGTTGGCATTTTTAATAACCTCCTCTTCACCTATTGGAAATCTTTTAGATATTCTTGTTTCAGGCAACAGGAACTTCATAACCGAAACAAAGGTTCTATATGATGCTGAATCGCGGGTTCGTTTTTCAGCCAGAATGACCTTCCGTTCTCTGTCAATTTCAGATTGCAGAAGAAGGGCGTTTTCTGCAAAGTCTTTCATTACAGTGAGTCCTTTTTCCATGCTTTTTTTATTGCCCTCCGGCAACAGCATATCATACACAGTTTCATAAAATCCTGTATAAGCATTTGCATCGTGTCCAAACCGCATACCTATAGACTGAAAGTATTTTACAAGCTCTCCTGGTTTAAAATGTTTTGAACCGCAAAAAAGCATGTGTTCAAGAAAATGCGATATGCCCTGTTGCTTGTCAGTTTCATGAATTGAGCCCACTTGAACATTCAAATGCAAGCTCACCCTGTCCTTTGGATTGGCATTTTTTATTAATACATATCTGAAGCCGTTGGGCAGGTTGCCGAATAATAAGGCCGGGTCAGGTAGAAGATCGCTATTTTCATGAGGCCAATCATGATGTGAGTTGATGTTAGAATCAGCGGTATTCGCGATTAATGGATAGTTATTGAAAAAGCTTTTACTATTGCTGCTCTGGCTGTAATTACAGGCAGGCGAAAATAATAAGATAAATATAATAAGAGCAGCAAGTGAAAGTTTGGCAGCGGTTGAGTTTAACAGTCTTTTTAACATAAGGTGAATTCCTTTAAAAACGGTTCAGGTCAAATACAATACCTGGTGCTGATTTCAATTTGCTCGCTGTCTGATTTTTAAAAGTGGAGCAAATTATGGATTTAGGTTACACTTTTTGTGCTGTGACTCGTCCGAGAATGCCGGCCGGTCTAAATATAAGAATCAGCACAAGTAATCCAAAAGCAAAAACATCTTCATAATCACTTGAAACGTAACCTGTTGCAAAACTTTCTGTCAGCCCGAGAACAAGTGCGCCTAAAACAGCGCCTGGGATACTGCCTATTCCGCCAAGCACGGCAGCAGTAAATGCTTTTATTCCCGCGATAAAACCAATATAAAAATTTATCTGACCAACATGGGAGGCAATCAGGACTCCGCCCAGTGCGGCTAATGCTGAACCGATAACAAATGTTATAGAAATTACACGGTTAACATTTATCCCAACAAGCATAGCCATATTCCTGTCCTGAGCTGTTGCGCGCATAGCCTTTCCTGTCCTGGTAAATTTGATCAGAAAAGTCAGTAAAATCATAGCTGTCGAGGTAGTAATCAGAATGACTATCTCCGGTGAACTGATAATATGACTGTATGGCTTTATAAATTCAAATTCAGGAATAAGGTTCGGGAAGGGAAGAAAATCAGATGTTTGTGCCAACAGCACGTAATTTTGAAGAAAAATTGACATGCCGATAGCGCTGATAAGGGGTGAAAGACGCGAAGCATGGCGAAGTGGCTTGTAAGCTATCTTTTCAACGGTATAACCATAAGCCGAAGAATATATCACTGCCGCTAAAGACGCCAGCACCATTACTGCAATCTCGTTAAAACCCAGCAGGGTCAGAACACTTGCAAAAATAAGGGCGGTAAATGCCCCTATCATATAAATTTCACCATGGGCAAAATTGATCAACTCAATAATACCGTATACCATGGTATAGCCCAAGGCAATAAGGGCATATATGCTCCCTCGAGTCAGCCCTCCAAGAACAAGTTCAAGAAAATATTCCATTTAGACAAATTTACTTCGTAACGATTTAGGGTTCACGGTTCACAGTTTTATGTTTATCAACCGTTAACTGTTACCTTGCTTCTATAAAATTGGAGTTAATACTATTTCAATTCAACAGGCTACCAGCGTAAGGCGGGACAGACTGTTTTATCTCCCGCAAGGTGCTATGCGAAAGCGCCGACTATCTGACTGCAGCATACATTTTCCAGGTAGAAGACCCGGGCTGAGCCATTATTCTATAGTAGACATTAGAAAAATTCTGCTGAAAAGTCAATGCATATGCTATAGCAAAAAATCTTGAAATGTCGGCCTTGAAAAATAAAGGAGGCCTTGTTATACTTTTTTATGAAATAACTAAGGTCGAAAAAAGAGGCGAATTTCTAACTTTTTGTTACATTACTATACTTTTATCCGACAAATATAACTTATACCTCAATGTCATTAACTTAACGAATAGGTTTTTAGCAGTCAATGTCATTAACTTAACGAATAGGTTTATAGCAGCAGTAGAAGCATCTCCGGTGGACTTTGTGATTTCGAGGAAATTTTCTACCCGGCCTTATTGGCTCAATGGTTTTGATAAAGATTTCATGAAGCTGAGATATCAATAGGATCG